>JAGLBK010000037.1 GCA_018260275.1 Deinococcus sp. | reverse complement strand
GTGTGCTGGTCGCGCACGCCGCGCCCCCGGTCAGGCACCAGCAGTATCCCGACCCCATGTCGGCGGTGCTGTGGCTGCGTCCCTTCGAGGGGCCGTTTCCGTTGCCCGAGGGCGTGACCTACAGCCTGCACGGGCATACGCCGGTGCGTACCCCGACCCGGCTGGGCCGCCATGTGTACGTGGACCTCGGCGCTTACGACACAGGCCGCCTGGCCCTCACCGAAATCGGTGACCCGAGCAGCATTCCCAGCATCACGGTGCTGTGTGGCAGTGGCCGCCCCGAACTGGCGCAGAAATACATCAAATTCGGTGAACCCGTCCCGGTCACGCCCGTAGAATTGCCGCGCCGCGCCAGTCGATAAGGCGGTCGGCGTACCGAAAGCTAAAGCGCCTGAGCTGCGGCCAGTTGCTCGGGGGTGTCGATGTCGGTCAGCTCCAGCGCGGGCCGCTGCACGGCTAGCAGTTGCCCGGCAAAGCGACGGACCAGTTCACGCGGCCCCTGATCCTGGTCGGGCAGGGCGGCCAGTTCGGGCAGCAGGTCGGCCCGGAACAGGTTGGGCGGGGCCTGCACCCCGGTTTGCCCCGCGGTCTGCCCCCCAGTCTGCATGGCGGGCTGCTCGCCGTAGCGGGTCAGGACCACCGGGGCGCGGGTTCGTCCGAAGGCTTCCAGAACCGCGCGGTGGGTCTGCGCCGTAACGAATGGCATGTCGGCCAGCGCGAACTGCGCTGCGTCTGCGCGGGGTTCCAGAGCCTGCGCCGCCGCCCGGAACGATGAGGCCAGCCCCCGCGCCGGGTCCGGGTTGACCACGAACCCAAAACCCAGACCAGCCAGTGCCTCCCGAATCTGTTCGCCCGGTTCGCCCGCCGGAATAACGGCCAGCAGCGAGGCGAAACCCGCCTCAGCCAGGGCCAGGGCCGCGTGGCGACACAGTGGTTTTCCGCCCAGGTTGCTCAGCTGCTTGAGCTGGCCCGTGTGGTGGCTCATGCGGGTACTGCGTCCGGCGGCGAGTAAAACGCCGACTACGCGCGGCCCGCCCGGCTCAGTGGACATCCACTTCCAGCGTCCCGGTCGCCTCATAGGACTTGCTGGCTACCGTCTGGACCCCTTGCACCCCTACCTTATACGTATTGAGCGGTGCGCCGGGAACAGCCGTGACCGTCAGCGGAAAACTTTCGCCCGCGTGAACCTGGGTTTTGCCCAGTGTCACCTTGATGCTGGGGTCGAGGCTGCCTGCCTTCAGCGTAAACACTCCTGGATAATCCCGGCGCTGATAGCCGCCGATGCGCCCGGTGAGCTGCCTGGTTTCGCCGGGCCGGAGGCTCAGCGTGCCGATGGATTTGGTGCCCGGCGCCGCGATCACCACGTAACCGCCCGCACAGCCCTGGGTTCGTAACTGGCCGATGTCACGCGCCCCCACGTACAGCCCCGGCAAAAAGGAAGCCACGACCAGCCCCAGCCCCAGCGCCGCCCGGCGAGGCCGCCTCCAGCTGAGCGCCGTGAACGCCAGCCCGCCCGGCCCCAGCAGCAGCGGCATGGAAAGCGCCACGAGCGTCTTGCCGCTGCAAGCTGCGGTAATCAGGTGCTGCCCCGACCAGCGCACCAGAAATACCAGAGCCGTCCCCAGCACCCAGCCCAGCAGCAGGGCCGGAAGAAATTCCTGCATCCGGTAAGCCGGGAAAATCTGGGCTTCAGGCGGCTGAGAGCCAGGGGGCCGAGCTTCGGGTGGTTGGGGCGAGACAGGAGCGCTCATTGTGCCGAGCTTACCGCAGGGTCAGGCCAGTACAATGGCACTTTATCCCGCCGGGTATTCCATACCGTAAAGCAGTCGCCTGAACTACGCCCTGTTTTTTTCGGCGCACCCGGCACACACACCCATGAACTCCAGGTGCACGTCGGTGACCTGAAAGCCTGCGGGCAGCGCGGCGGCGGGCGGCTGGGGCAGCGCCGCTGCCGGAACGTCGAAGATGGCCCCGCAGGCCCGGCAGACGGCGTGGTGGTGGTGTTCGCCCGCCCGTTTGTAGTCGTAGCGCGTGGCCTGTCCGGTGCGCTCGATGGTCATGACCACGCCGTCACGCACCAGAGCGTCCAGCGTGCGGTAGACCGTGCCGAGGCTTACGCTGGGCAGTTTTTCGCGCACCTGGGTATGAACCTGGGCCGCGTCGGGGTGATCGCGCGAAGTCTGAAGCACTTCGATCACCGCACTACGCTGCCTGGTTTGCCGCACCATCGTCATAACGGCATCATAGCGCGTCCTATCTGACGGCGGGATGACAGGGAAGGCGAACCGACTTGAGAATGGCCGCGCTGGCGCTGCATCTGAACCCGGTCCATTGCGCTCCGGTCACCAAATGGCGTAAAACACTGAACATATGCCCCAGCGTCTGCTGTCCCTGCTGACCGACCTGCCCCAGTCGGGCGAACGTCTGGGCGCGGCGCTGGGCGTGGGGCGGGTCACGGTGAATACGCTGGCCCACAAACTGACCGAGCAGGGTGTGCCGCTGGTCATTACACGCGGTGGCTACGCCCTGGAACCCGGCACCCCTGCCCCGCAGCTGGTAGAACCACTGCTGGCCGGGCGCGGTGAGTTCGGGCGGGCCATGCGTTACCTGGGAAGTGTGGACAGCACCCAGGACGAGGTACGCCGCTGGGCTGACGAACCGGGCAGCCCCGCCCCACACGGCGCCGTGGTGGTCGCCGAGCAGCAGAGCCAGGGCCGGGGCCGCCGTGGACGTGTCTGGGACACCACGCACGGCACGCTGGTCTTCAGTGTGCTGCTGCGCGGTGCCGGTGATGATTCCAGTGCTGCTGACGATGTCCAGACGGGCACGCTCGCGCTCGGCAGGCTGGCGCTACTGCCACTGGCGGCGGGCGTGGCCCTGTACGACGCCTGTGTACCAGCGGGAACGGGGACACCACCAATCGGGCTGAAGTGGCCCAACGACCTGCTGAGCACCGATGGCCGCAAACTGGCCGGAATCCTGCTGGAAGCCGACCTGCGCGGCGAGGAAGCGCGGCGGGCGGTCCTGGGCATCGGGCTGAACGTAGCCAGTGCCCCGCCCGGCGCAGCGCACCTGCGCGAGTTCCGGCCCGGCGTGACCCGCGCGGCGGTGCTGGCCGCACTGCTGGCGGTACTGGAACACTGGCTGGCCCAGCCTGCCGGAGCGGTGCTGGCCGCCTGGAAAGAGCGCAGCCTGACCCTGGGGCAGCGGGTCGAGGTCGGCACACCGCGCGGCCCGGTGACTGGCATCGCCCGCGACCTCGACGCGCAGGGCAGTCTGCTGGTCGAGGCCCCGGACGGCGCCATTCACACGGTTCATGCCGGGGATGTGCAGCTGGTCGGCTCGCTTCAGCCTGACCGGGCCAGCGGCGGTCCCGCGCCCTGAAGATATGCCGCGCCCTGCTGCCGTTCTCCCCTTTCGCCCCTTCACCGCCCCCCACACAAGGAGTTTCCCGATGACCCAAGCTGCACACCCGACCCTGGCCCGTACCCTGGCCCCTGCCCACAGCCTCACGCGCGACCTGCTGCTGATCGCGGGCGGCGCCGTCCTCATTTCGCTGCTGGCCCAGGCCCAGATTCCCCTCAAGCCCGTACCGGTGACGCTGCAAACGCTGGGCGTGCTGCTGGTCGGCGCGGCGCTGGGCTGGAAGCGCGGCTTTGCGGCCCTGGCGCTGTATCTGGCACTGGGCGCAGTCGGGCTGCCGGTGTTCGCGGGCGGCGTGGGCAGCTTTGCCAAGTTCGCCGGACCGACCGGCGGCTACCTGCTGAGTTACCCCTTTGCCGCCGCACTGGTCGGCTACCTCGTCGAGCGCTTTGGCCTGGACCGCAAGTTCCTGGGCACGGCCCTGGCGATGCTGCTGGGGACCGTGGTCATTTACGCCCTCGGCCTGCCCTGGCTGAGCATGACCACCGGACTGCACGGCGACAAACTGTTTGCCGCTGGCCTGACCCCCTTCATTCTGGGCGACAGCCTGAAGCTGGGCCTGGCCGCCCTGCTGCTGCCCGGAGCCTGGGCACTGGCCCAGAAAAAGTAACCCACTCACTCACACCTCACAGGGCACCTCTGCGGGGGTGCTCTTTTTTGCTGGGCCGTCAGCAACGTATCAGTCGGGAGCGGCACAATCGGGCCATGCCTCTCTTCGCTTCGCTGATCGTGACTGCCGTGCTCACCGGCGGAAGTGCGCCGACCCACCAACCGCCTGTAGCGTTACCGGCTAGAACGACACCCCCAGCAACACCTCTGCGGCACCCAGCCGTTTCTGGAGGACGAATGTCTGAACCTCAGACCCCAACTACCCTGAAATCCGGCAACTGGCAGATCACCGCCCTGACCCTGCATGGCAAGAACATCCCAGTCCCGACAGGCTCACGGCTGACCCTGACCACCCGGCCTGGCGGCGAGGTGCAGCTGACCGGACAGGCGGGCTGCAACCGCCTCAGCGGTGCCGGACAGCTGCGGGGCAACCACCTGACCTTCAGCGGTCTGGCCACCACCCGGATGTTCTGCGACGACATGACCGCCGAGAACGCCCTGGCCGAGCTGTTCACGCAGCCGTTCAGGGTCAAAGCGGGCGGCATACTCTGGGAAAATGCGCTAGGCACGGTCATTTTGCAGTACCAGCCGGTCAGGCCTGTTCCGCAGCAGCCCTGAAACCCACACCAGAAAATAACCCCCACCGCTACTCCGGGTGGGGTTCTGACTTGAGCCGGGTGGTCGATGCTTCCCGTGTGGAGGCCCCGGCTCAGGCGTGACTGAGTATGGCAGCCTGTCCGGGGCAGGCGCATCAGCCTAAAGGCGTAGTCGCTTCAGGCCGCCTGGGAACGGACGCGGGCGCGTTTGCCCTTCTGCACGTCGCGCAGGGCGTAGCCCAGGCGTTTGCGGCAGTACAGTTCACCGCCCGACCAGTAGACTTCCCCGGCGCCGACCGTGACCGGGGTGGCGTCACCGCTCCGCAGGTTCAGTAGCAGCTCGAAGGCCGTGATCTGACCGCTGGCCTCTACCGTGAACTTCTGAATCTGGCCCAGGGCCTCGCCCCATTCGGCCTTCAGATGAAGGGGGCTGGATACGCCGTGCTCTGCCGCTTCTTCCAGCACGAAAGCGCTGCCCTGGCTGCCCTCGTGCAGCAGCAGGTCGTAATTCTGGTGCGGCAGCGACACCGACAACCGGCGCAGGCGAACTCCCCCGAACGAGGCGACATGGCTGGGAAAGACCCTGACCTGGGCTTGGATGGTCATGCAGCCAGTCTAGAAACGCAAGCTGTTCTGGCGCTGGAACAAAGCTGAGGCTCAGCTGAGGCGGCGGCAGCGGGCCTTCATGCTTCAGTCAGCGGCAAAAATAGGTGTAGTAGCGGTAAAAGCCCTGCTCCGGGCGCATGAAGGTGTGGCCGTAGATCTGCACCTGCCCCGCCTGCCCAATCATCTGAACATCCGGAAAGGGTTTGCCGGTCGCCTCGATCTGCACGATCTTGATCTTCTGAGTGGTCTTCCACTGTTCCAGCACCCCGGCCTTGATCTGCTGGGCGGTGGTTTCGTAATTCATGGGAATCAGGGTCGAACCCTGTTTGATGTAATAGGCCACGTAAGAAGCGCCGCACTTCAGGTGGCCGAAAGCAGCGGCCTGCGCCGTGATTTTGGCCCTGAGTTCGGGGGTGATCGGGAGGGTCACCGGGTCGTTCAGCCCCTGGGCATTGGCCACCGCCTTAAGCTTTTTCTGTACGGCGGGATCACCGGAATCGACCGCCAGGCCAGCAGTCCAGCTACCGAGAATCAGAAGAATCAGACAAAGGCGCATGGCCTATTGTGGCAAAGTTCGGGCCTGCCCGGAAGTGGTGGAGGGCGGCGGGTGAACTGTTCTAGACTAGACCGGTGGGTCCCAAAATTCTGGTCATCGACGACGATCCCGGCGTGCGTAGCCTGCTGGAGCGGGGGCTGTCGCATGAGGGCTTTTCCGTCGAAACGGCGCCGGACGGCGAGGCCGGACTGATCGCCCTGCGCGAGCGCCCCCCCGAACTGGTCGTGCTGGACGTGATGCTACCGGGAATAGACGGCCTGGAGGTGCTGCGGCGGCTGCGCGGCGAGGGCCAGCAGGTGCCGGTGCTGCTGCTGACCGCCCGCGACGAATCGGGCGAACAGGTGGCCGGGTTTCGCAGCGGGGCCGACGACTACGTGACCAAGCCGTTCAGTTTCGACGTGCTGGTGGCGCGGGTGCGGGCGCAGTTGCGGCGGCGTGAACAGGACCATCCCAGCGTGCTGACCTACGACGACCTGACGCTCGACAGCGCGGGCCACAGCGTAACGCGGCTGGGGCGTGAAATTACCCTGACCGCGCAGGAATTCCGGCTGCTGCACAGTTTCATGGAGCAGCCCGAGCGGGTGCAGTCCAAGTCGGTGCTGCTGGACCGCGCCTGGGGCCTGGGGTATCTGGGCGACCCCAACGTGGTCGAAACCTACGTCAAGCAGTTGCGACAAAAGCTGGAAGAAAATGGCGAAACGCGGCTCATCCACACCATTCGCGGCGTCGGCTATGTGCTGCGGCGGGCCTGACCCCATGACCCCGGCCACGGGGATAACGGCTACAGGTATGACTACGGCATGACCCTGCGCCTGCGCCTGAGCCTGTGGTACGGCACGCTGTGTGCGCTGGCCCTCAGCGTGGTGGCAGTGGTGGGCTACAGCGTGTCGGTGCGCGAACAGTACCTCGCCCTCGACCGGCTGCTGGTGGTCAGCGGGCGCATCGTCGAAAACGGGATCCGGACGTATGGGCGCTCTTACGCGCTGGAAACCGACACGCTCGGCTCGACCAAAGACGGCGTGGTGATGGTCATGCGGAGCTACTCGCCCAAGGGCGAACTGATGTACATGTCGCCCAGCGATCCGGGACTGCCCCACGGCCATCCCGACGCGCCCCTCCGGGCACCGGCCCCACCCGCCTACCAGAAGGTGCTGCCGCTGCGGTTTTTTCAGTCGAGCGTCGTGACGCCCAAAAATTCGGCGTTCGGCACCCTGGTCGTGGATGACCAGCGCTGGCGGCGCTACGTGATCCGGGCCATCCGCAAGGGCCGCACCGTGGGCTACGTCGAAACCCTCTCGCCGCTGACCCGCCTGGACGCGGCTGCGCTGAACATGGCGCGGCTGCTGGCGCAACTGGTGCTGTTCTCGGTGCTGGCGGTGCTGCTGATCGGCTGGTGGGTGGCCGGGGCCGCGCTGAGGCCGGTCGCCCGCCTGATCGACGCGGCGCGGGCCATCTCGCAGAGCCACGACCTGACCAGCCGCGTGCAGACCACCGGCAACCGCGACGAGCTGGGCCGCCTGGCCGTGACCTTTAATGACATGCTGGGCAGCCTGCAAGCCGCCTGGAAATCGCAGCAGCGCTTCGTGGGCGACGCCTCGCACGAGTTGCGTGCCCCGCTGACCGTCATGCGCGGCAACCTGGAACTGCTGCGCCGACATCCACACCTGCCCGAAGCTGACCGGGGCGAGATGCTGGGCGAAATCGAGCGCGAGACCTCCCGCATGACCCGCCTGGTCGAGGACCTGCTGCTGCTGGCCCGCAGCGACGCCGGGGCGACCCTGCAACGCCTGGACGTGCCGCTGCGCGACGTAGCCCTCGAAGCCCTGCGCGACGCCCGGCAGCTCTCGGCGCACCACGTTTTCGAGCTGTGGGCCGCCGATGAGCTATATACCGTCCAGGGCGACAAGGACCGGCTCAAGCAACTGCTGCTGATTTTGCTCGACAACGCTGTGAAGTACAGTCCGGCGGGCAGCACCATAACGGTGGAACTGCTCCGTTCTCCGGCGCAGACGGTGCTGCTGGTGCGCGACCAGGGCAGCGGTATTCCGGCGGCCGACCTGCCGCACGTCTTCGAGCGCTTTTACCGCGCCGACCCCGCCCGTCAGCGCGACTCGGGCGGCGCGGGCCTGGGCCTGAGCATCGCCCAGTGGATTGCCGACCAGCTCGACGCCCGCCTGGAAGTCAGCGAAACGGGGCCGGGGGGAACGACCTTTAGCCTGGCCTTCGATGTTCCGGAAACAGTCGGCAACCACCTGCCCCAGCCCGCGCAGGACTGAGAGCGTGTTTATAAAGTTTTCCCTACAAACTACGCCCATTGGTATTTCGTCGTGTGGGCCGCTAAAGTTTGCCGCGTCGCCCCCTCTGCTGGGCAGCCCTGCGAGTCACCCCTCGCTACGCGAGGCCCTCTCTCCTGCGGAGCTTTACAAGTCCCACAAGGGGCGAGGGTCAAAAACCGCGTCTTCATCGCATGTCAACAAACTTCCCGACCCTTTATAAACACGCTCTGAGGATCTGACTTACATGGAGCTTTGCCTTGCAACCCTGTGGACGACACCTGAAGCTGCTGCGCGTAGTCAAAGCGGAGAAGCACGGCCCACGGTTTTCGCCCTGACCACTCGCCCAAGCAACGGCTCTATCGGCACTCAGCAGTACCGAGCCATTCCGTACCGCGCAACCCGTAGGTTCGCCGCCCCGGTTGCATGTCCGCCCAATGAGGGAGCCCTTCCACGCTAAAGGACCAGCTCCATCAAAGCGGCTGACCCTCGACCGCCTCGACCTCGTGGGCTGCTCCGGCGACCAGCACGGTATCGCCCGCCCGTAACACTTCTCCGGCCCGCGCCCGTACGACCTGCCCATCGCGCCATATCCCGATCACGAGGGCACCGGTATCGCGGCCAAGCTGCTCGATGCTGCGGCCCACTAGGAGCTGACTGACGCCAATCTCGCGCACCGTGAAATGGTCGCTGGTGGCCCCCCCACTGAGCAGGCGTGAAAACTGCGGGGCCAGCATCATGGCCGCGATCCGGTTGCCCGAGAGCTGGTAGGGGTTGACCACCTCGTCGGCCCCGGCGCGGCGCATCTTGCGGGCGGCGCTTTCGTCGCTGGCCCGCGCAATCACCTGCAACTGCGGCTTAATGCCTTTGGCCGAGAGCACCACGTATAGGTTGCTGGGGTCGGAGTTGATAACCGTGACCAGCGAGGCAGCCCGGTCTAGCCCGGCGCGGCGCAGCACTTCCTCGTCGGTAGCGTCGCCGACCAGCGTGTGAACGCCGTGCGTCTCGGCCCATTCAATGTGTTCGGTGCGGTGGTCAATCACCACGACCTCACGCTTAGCGCTGACCAGGGCGGTGGTCACTGCCTCGCCGACCTGCCCGTACCCGCAGACAATCGTGTGGCCCCGTAGATTCATGATTCTCCTTTCCCTGCGCCGCTGGTTGATGCTGGGGTCGGTCACGCTGCGAATCACCGTTTCGGCCAGCAGCGTCAATAGGTACAGCATCAGCCCGATACCGAAGGTCATCAGGACGATGCTGAAGATTTTGCCGTGCACGTTCAGCGGATGAACCTCGCCGAAGCCCACCGTGGTCAGCACCATGATGCTCATGTACACGCAGTCCAGCCAGCCCCAGCCCTCGGTTATTCGGTAGCCCAGCGCCCCGAACGTGACCAGCCCCAGAATCAGGCCGGAGAGGATGAGCGGGCGGCGGTTCACACCGTTCAGTGTAGCCGGGGCAGTGTAGCCGGGGACATCCGTTCAGCGCGGATTGGGTACGCTCCTCGGATGACTGCCGAAACCGTTGCCACACTGCCTGCTGAGCCACCCGCTGAGCTGCTGGCCGAGGCGGAGGCGTTTTTGACCCTATTTCACACGGAAACGGGTACGCCGGGACTGGCCGGACGACTGGCCCAGATGCGGCACGAGGTTGCCCAGACCGGAAGCTATACGCTGACCCCCGCCGAGCTGTCCCACGGCGCAAAAGTGGCCTGGCGCAACAGCACCCGCTGCGTGGGCCGCCTGTACTGGCAGGCGCTGGAAGTGCGCGACCTGCGGCATGTCAGCGCCGCGCCGGACGTGTTCGGGCATCTGCTGGCGCACCTGCGCGACGCCTTTAACGGCGGCCACATCAAACCGCTGATGAGCGTCTTTGGCCCCGGCGTGCGGATTCTGAACCCGCAACTCATCCGCTACGCCGACGACCCGCTGAATGCCGACTTCTGCGGCCTGCTGCGCGAGTTCGGCTGGCAGCCACGCGGCGAACGCTTTGAGGTACTGCCGCTGGCGATTGAGGCTGAGGGTGAAGTCCAACTGTTTGACCTTCCGAAAAACGCCGTGCAGGAAGTAGACATCTGGCATCCCGACTATCCCGCGCTGGCTGACCTGGGCCTCAAGTGGCACGCGCTGCCGGTCATCAGCGACATGAGTCTGGAGGTGGGGGGCCTGCGTTTTGCCGCCGCGCCGTTCAACGGCTGGTACATGCAGACCGAGATTGCTGCCCGCGACCTGGCCGACGCTGACCGCTACGACGCGCTGCCCGCCGTGGCCCGCGCTCTGGACCTGGACACCCGCCGCGAACGCAGCCTGTGGCGTGACCGGGCGCTGCTGGAACTGAACGTGGCGGTGCTGCATTCCTTTGAGGCGGCGGGCGTCAAGCTGGTGGACCACCACACCGCCACCCGGCACTTTGCGCGGTTTGAGGAGCGCGAAGCCCAGGCCGGGCGCGAGGTGCGGGGCAAATGGTCGTGGCTGATTCCGCCGCTGTCGCCCGCCACCACGCCGGTCTGGGGCCGCCGCTACCGGGCGCGGGAGGAAAAACCCAACTTCGTGCGCTGCCCGTATGCTGGAGCACATGGAACTGGTCGCTCCTAAATCTGCCGAGTGGCACAGCCGTTTTGCCATTCACGAGCAACGGATTCGCGTCGCCTGCGCCGGGGTCGAGGTGGCCCATATCGGCAGCACGGCTATTCCGGGCATTCGCGCCAAAGATGTGGTGGATGTGCTGGTCGGTGCGCCTATGGAGCGGCTGGAAAGCGTGGCTCAGAATCTGCGTGCGGTGGGATATGTGCAGGAAGGCCAGCGGAGAGGGCATTTCTGGCTGTGCTGGCCCGCCCCTGCGGCGCGGGAAGCGGTGGTGCATGTGGTTGAAGCTGCCGGGGAGCAGTGGCACAAGCGGCTGGCGTTCCGGGATTATCTGCGCCAGCATCCCGCCGAGGCTCAGGCTTACGAGGCGCTGAAATGTCAGCTGGCGGCCCAGACGGACGACTGGGGCATTCATACGGGCCAGAAGGCGGATTTCGTGCAGCGGGTGCTGGCTCTGGCCCAGGCTTGAGGGTGGTGCGCTCATACCCTCCTGCTACCCTGAACCCATGAATCGCACGCCCGATACCGTCAACCTCGCCGTCGTGCAGATGCACGTCACCGACCAGCTGGAGGACAACGTGGCCCGCGCCATAGGGCATGTGCGCGATGCCGCCGCCCAGGGCGCGAACGTGATTCTGCTGCCCGAACTGTTCGAGAACCTGTACTTCTGTCAGGTGGAGCGCGAGGAATACTTTGCGCTGGCACACGAAATCGAGGGCCACCCCTTCATCGGAGGCTTTCAGGAACTCGCCAAGGAACTGGGCGTGGTGCTGCCCGTCAGCTACTTCGAGAAGGCCGGGCAGGCGCATTACAACTCACTGGTGTGCATAGATGCGGGCGGCGAACTGCTGGGCAACTACCGCAAGACCCACATCCCCGACGGCCCCGGCTACGAGGAAAAGTATTACTTCAACGGCGGCGACACCGGCTTCAAGGTCTGGGACACCAGGTTCGGGCGCGTGGGCGTGGGCATCTGCTGGGACCAGTGGTATCCCGAAACCGCCCGCGTGATGATGCTTCAGGGCGCGGATTTTCTGCTGTACCCCACCGCCATCGGCAGCGAACCCGCCGAAGTCGAGACGCCCAACAGCCACCACATGTGGCAGCGGGCGATGGTCGGCCACGCGGTCAGCAACAGCACCTATGTGGGCGCGGCCAACCGGATTGGCAAGGAAATCGTCGGCGGGCTGGAGCAGACCTACTACGGACATGCCTTTGTCAGCGATTATACCGGCGAAATCGTGGCCGAATTTGGAGAAACCGACGAAGGCCCGCTGCTGCACACCCTGAACCTCAAGGAAGCCCGCAAATTCCGCGCTGGCATGGGCTTTTTCCGTGACCGCCGCCCGGAACTGTACGGGCCGCTGCTGACGCTGGACGGCAAGACGCGCCGGGAGTGAGCTGAGGTGACTACAGCACGACGCCCCTTCCGGCTGTGGTGGATTTTCCTGCTGGTGGCTCTCCTGTCGTTGGTAGGCTGGTTGAACCTCAACAGGGTGACTTATCCGCTGTCTCTGGAACACTGCGTCGCGGATACGGGCGTGCCTTACCGCGTTTCCGGCGAGGGCGTGCAGGCAAGCCTGTGGCACGAAATGAAGGTGACGAGTTGGTGCGGCTGAGGCATAGACTTGAGGCGTCGCTGACATGTTCTCATAAAATCCTGACCGCTGCGGCCCGCTGACGTGTCACCCTGAGCCATGACCCAGGCCACCCCCCCCGCCGCCCTGCAAGCCCTGAGCGCCCTCTGGTCACCAGACGCGGTGGCCGACCCCTACCCGCGCTACGAGGTATTACGCAACCTCAGCCGGGGCGGCGTGCTGGACATCCCCGAATGGAACGCCTACGCCCTGACCGGACACGCGGCGGTCAGCGCGGCGTTGCGTTCGCCGGGGGCCAGAAGCAGCGAAATGGGCGGCTCCGGGGGCAGTGAGGGCGCACAGTTACTACGCCACATGATGCTTTTTCGCAACGGCGCGGCGCACGCCCGTCTGCGGGGGCTGGTGCAACTGGCCTTCACGCCCCGCGTGGTGGAGGAACAGCGCGAACTGGTGCGGGCCTTGCTGGACGAACTACTGGGCCAGGTCAGCGGCGAAATAGACGTGGTGGCGCAGCTTTCGCACCCGCTGCCCGCCCGAGTCATCATGTCCATGCTGGGCCTGAAAGGCGAGGACGAACAGAAATTCGTGCGCTGGTCGCAGAGCGTGGCCGACCTGCTGGGCAGCAGCAACCAGACCCCCGAACTGATGGCCCGTATTGACGCCGACGCCCGCGAGATGCGCCACTTTTTCCGCGACCTGGCGGGCGAACTGCGGGCGCACCCGCAACCCGGCCTGCTCTCGGCCCTGGCAGCGGCCCAGGACGGTGAACAGCAACTCAGCGGCGACGAACTGCTCTCTAACGCCGTGCTGCTGCTCACCGCCGGGCACGAAACCACCAGCAACCTGATTCCCGGTGGCCTGCTAGAACTCTCGCGCCAGCACGACGCCTGGGCCGCCATGGTGGAAAACCCGCGCCAGCCCAATGTCGCCGATGAACTGCTGCGTGTGGTGTCGCCCGTGCAACTGGATTTTAGGCTGCTGGGCGCGGATGTGCCGCTGGAGCACGTCACTTTGCAGGCGGGGCGGCAGGCCCAGGTGTTGCTGGCTGCCGCCAACCGCGACCCGGAGGTGTTTGCCGACCCCGCGCGGCTGGACTGGAACCGCCCCAACAGCGCCCGCCAGCTGGCCTTTGCCGCCGGGCCACACTACTGCCTGGGGGCCAGTCTCGCCCGGTTGGAAATCGCCGAGGTGTTTGCCGCGCTGGCGACCCGTTTTCCCCAGCTGCGCGTGCTAGAAACGCCGCCCTACAAACCCAATCTGGTGCTGCGGGGGCCTCAGCGGTTGCGGGTGGCGCTGGATTAATAGGGTTTTGTCTGGAACTACGCCAGCAGCCGCTCACACAGGCCAGGCAACAGGCAGTAGATGTTCACGCCGCATTCGGCATCGAATTGCTGCTTCAGCTCCAGCTGGGCACGCCATTTGGCGGCGCTCCGGGCATTCACGCTGTAGCGCAGCGCCACGTCGATCTGCCGCTCCTGCACGGTGCAAAAGCCGTCCGGCAGGGCCAGCAGGTCGCAGAGTTGCAGCAGGCGGTCCTCGGTATCAAAGCGCACCCCGGCCAGCAGGTCGCCCAGGCGGGTCCATTCCTGCGGTGTGCCGTCCCAGACGCCTTGCAGGGTGTCCAGTTCGGGCACGGCAAAGGAGTGGGTCAGGGCAATGCGGGCGGCGTCCGTGAATCCCAGGGCCGTCAGATAGTCGTAACCGCCAAGAATATGGCGGTCTTTATTCGGCCCGCTGCGCCGCCCAAGATCGTGCAGCAGCCCCAGCGTATGCGCCCGCGCCGGGTCTAGGTCCGGGTGCCGCTCGGCGATGTAGCGGGCCGCCAACGCCACATGGCGCGAATGGGCAACCCAGGGGCCGGGATTGAGCCGTTCGGCCTCCAGCAACAGTTTCTCGGCGGTGGCCGGGTCAGGCACAGTTACAGGCACAGTCATCGCCGCACCTCAGCTTTTGGGAATGTCCACGTTGAACAGCGCCCGCACGAATTCCTGACTGTCGAAGGGTTGCAGGTCGCCAGGCTGCTCACCCACGCCGATAAACTTGATCGGCACGCCCAGTTCGCGCACGATAGGCACCAGGATGCCGCCCTTGGCCGTGCCGTCGAGCTTGGTCACGATCACGCCGGTCAGGGGCGTGGACTCGTGGAACTTCTTGGCCTGCTGGAGGCCATTTTGCCCGGTCACGGCGTCAAGCACCAGCCAGACCTCGGCGGGTTCACCGGGGTCGGCCTTGGCGATCACGCGCTGCACCTTTTTCAATTCTTCCATCAGGTTGTGTTTGTTGTGCAGGCGCCCCGCCGTATCGACCAGCAGCAGATCGGTGCCGCGCGACTTGCGGGCCGAGGCTCCATCGAACGCCACCGCTGCCGGGTCGCCGCCGTCGCTGCCCTGAATGACCGAAATGCCCAGCCGCTCGCCCCACACCCCGAGTTGCGTGCCTGCCGCCGCGCGGAAGGTGTCGCCCGCCGCGAACATCACGCTTTTGCCGCGCGTCATGTAGTACTGGCCCAGCTTGGCAATGGTGGTGGTCTTGCCCACGCCGTTCACGCCGATCACCATAATGACGTGGCCCTTCGGTTCGACCTTGCTGCGGGCCACGTCCGGCGCAAAGCCCAGTTTGCGGAACTCGGCGCGGCGGGCATTGGGTTCAAGTTGCAGCGTCAGCGCCCGCATCAGCGCGTCTTGCAAGTTGCCCCCCTCAGATTTGCGGATGTCCTCAATAATCTCCTGTGTCGCTGCGCGGCCCACGTCGGCGGCGATCAGGGCGTATTCAAGGTCCTCGATGGTGTCCAGGCGCGTAAAGGCTTCTTGCACCTCCTGACCAAGCGAGCCAGCCGTACCGCTGATCTGCTGGCGCGTTTTGCCCAGGCCGTCGCGCAGGCGCTCTAACCAGCTCACCGGGCGGCTCTGGCCTGAACACGCGGGCCACGCTGAACTTGAGGCAACAGAACTGTCATAACTTCAGCATACCGCACTCAAGGTTAAGGCAAAAGGGCCGGTCAGAGCCAGGGCTTTTTGCCGTCGAGGTAATCGCGCTGAAAGTCGGCGTCCGACTTGGTCAGATACACGATGCCCTCCACAAAACCTAGCAGGCCGACCAGAGACGGCAAAAACACGATCAGAAAGCCGATGCCGAAAATCATCGTGAGCACCCCGAAGATGTAGGCCCCGATGGTGATCGCCAGCATGATCAGTCCCGGATTGGTGATGCCCAGATAGAATTTGTGAATCCCGAAGCCGCCCAGGAAAATCCCGAGCAGGCCAGCGATCAGGCGCTTTTGGGCCACGTCCGGGCTGATGTAGAGGGGCTGATTGGGCTGAGCCGGGTTGTGCGGCCCAGCGGTGTACGGCGCGGACGCCACCGGCTCGCCCCAGGCGTTCGTCTGCACCGTCGGCTGAGCATAGGGGGCGGCCTGGGGCTGCTGCAGGGGTTGGGCCTGTGCCTGTGTCTGTGCCTGTGCCTGCGCTTGGCGCTGGGACGTTTCCCAGTTGGAGGGGGCAGGTGGTGCGGGCGGGCGCTGTGATGTGGGCGAGGGCTGTGACGCAGGCGGAATCTTGAGGTCCTGTGGCCCCGACAGCGGGGTCTGCGCCGCTCCCGACGGCTGTGGCGCAGGCTTCAGCACCTCGTCGATCCAGGTGGGCATGTTGCCCTGCGGGGTCAGGTCATCGGGGCGCTCAGGCTTGGTCATGCCTCTATTACGCAACTTTGCGGCTGCGGGTTGCGTCAGCCGAAAGTAACGCTTAAGGCCACGGCAAGGTGGCCGAACTCAGGGCGGCGTGAACGACTCATACGGATTCCGCTTAATTCCAGCACAGTCGGGACTACACCTCCTGCGCTTCCATAACGCGAAATCCGTACTTTTTCCCACTC
>JAGLBK010000379.1 GCA_018260275.1 Deinococcus sp. | reverse complement strand
AATTTGCACACCGGGAAAAATATAGAGGGCCTCGATTACAATTATTCGAGTTCGCATAACTCCTCCAAATTATCTCATAAATTTACCAACGCCACCCTTGTAAAACCGAACTGCGACCCAGTGCCGATTCAACTTAAGTATAATTCGTCTAAAAATCTGAATTCTGAAGCCTATCCTTACCTTAAAGCTGTCGAGTCACTTAAAAGTACTGTACTAGAATTGATAGCATTAGAGATAAAATTCCTCGGTGTCATTGCTGATGGTGAATTCTCATCTCAAGATGCCGTTCAATTCCATGTTGAACATGGAATTAACTTTCTAAGCCGTATAAAATCTAATCGTACGGTGGAATATAAAAACCAAAAACTAAGTCTTAATAAGCTCGCCGAACTTTTCCCATATCAGTCTTGTCATTATGACCATCGAGTAGACTGGCGCTCAGCACGAGTGGCAGTCAAATTGGGAGACTTGACGGTTGATATCCTTATTGTCTATCGAAAGGATAAGGGGGTTTGGAAACCGTTTTTCTTGGTCAGCACTTTCGTATCAGCATTTTCGATGGCGGAACTACTCCGAATCTGGAAGTCACGCTGGAATATTGAGGTTGTCCATCGCTTTATTAAGCAAAACCTCGGCTTTCAGAAATGCCAATGTCTGACCATTATGGCTCAGCAAAATTGGGTAGATGCCGTCCTAGATGCGTTTATTGCCATAGTTGAGGTTCGTCGCAGAAAGAATCTGAAAAACTGGCGTGCTGCACAGGAAATATCAGCCGAAGAGTACAAAAACCGTGCGTTGACCGAAGAATTCGGGAATTCACCGCCCATTCTGACAAGCTA
>JAGLBK010000378.1 GCA_018260275.1 Deinococcus sp. | reverse complement strand
CTAGGGTGTGTCCGGCTGAAATTGGTAAAATCAGGGCATGTCGCGAACTGACCTCACAGAGGCACAGTGGGCGAAAATACAACCACTGTTGCCTACCGACCCACCTCATGGACATGCCTATAAGCCGCACAGGCCCATCATTAACGGGATCATCTGGCGGATAAAGACCGGTGCGCCCTGGCGAGACATTCCAGAGCGTTATGGCCCCTGGAAGACCTGTTGGGACCGTTTTACTCGGTGGTCACGTCAGGGGGTTTGGAAACGGATTCTTGCGGAGCTACAGGGCATTGCAGAACAAGAGGGAAGAATTGATTGGGAACGTGCTTCTCTGGACAGCACCAGTATCAAGGCCCACCGCTCTGCGGTGGGCGCACAAAAACAGCTTGCGAAGCTGGAAAAAAGGGGGCGATCAGCAACGAGTGGTTAGGGGTGAGTCGTGGAGGACGCAACACTAAAATTCACGTGCTGGCCGAAGGAAATTGCCTGCCTCTTGCGGTCGTTCTTTCCAGTGGACAGGAAAGCGATCCAAAGTACATGGTTCCCCTGTTGGATGAGGTAAGGGTGAAGAGACCGGGGCCGGGGCGGCCCCGAAAACACCTCCCCAGCTTGCGGGTTGACCGAGCGTACGGACAGGGAAAGTACCGTCGTCAATTGCGTGCAAGGAAAATCAAATGCATTTGTCCAGAACGCGAAGATACACGCAGAGCACGTTTGAGCCGGGGTCGTGGCGGCGGAAGGCCAACACAATTTGACGTAGAACTTTATAAAGAGAGGAATGGCGTTGAGCGCGGAATAAATCGTATGAAGGACTTCCGAGCCTTGGCGACGAGGTACGAGAAGCGGGGACATCAATTTTTAGCTGTCGTGCACGTCGTTTGTATCGTTCTATGGCTCTAGTATTTCAGCCGGACACACCCTAGCC
>JAGLBK010000377.1 GCA_018260275.1 Deinococcus sp. | reverse complement strand
GCGCTGTTGGTCAATCCGCGATCTGCTGAGCTTGCCCTGTGGTGCGGCCTGTCGGTCATAGTTCCAGCAAACTACCCCAAAGAACAGATGCGGAAGGTAACCGCTGCGCTGGACGAGGCTATGGCACAACTGGAGAGAGCGTGACGGGTATCCCTGGGCCCGCCCGTAGACTGTGGCCGACTAAACTGGGGGCTACATGCTGACCGGAGAAATCAGGAACAAAGTAGACGCCATTTGGAAAGAAATCTGGTCGGGGGGCATGAGCAATCCGCTGGAAGTCATCGAGCAGCTGACCTACCTGCTGTTTATCCGCCGCCTGGACGAGACGCAGACCCTGGCCGAGAACAGGGCCAACGCCACCGGGCAGCCGGTGCAGAACCCGGTGTTCGGGCCGCAGCAGCAACATCTGCGCTGGAACCGACTGAAGCAGATGGACGCCGAAACCCTGTTTTCTACCATGCAAGACGAGGTCTTTCCGCTCATTAAGCGGCTGGGGCAGGGCGGGGGAGAGGGCGGCATCTTCGGGGAGCTGATGAAAGACGCCCGTTTTGCCTTTCCGAGCAGCAAGCCGGGGCTGTTTTACCGCGTGGTGCAGATGCTCGACAGCATTCCGATGCAGGGCCGTGACACCAAAGGCGACCTGTACGAGTACCTGTTGAGCCAGCTTTCGAGCAGCGGCCAGAACGGGCTGTTCCGCACGCCGCGCCACATCATCCGGCTGCTGGCTGAGGAGCGCCCCGACCCGGTTTCAATCCACCGCCCAGCACGAAGCTGAGCGGAACCTATGCCAAGCACCTTGAGTACATCGCACAGGGCTGTGTTTCAATCCACCGCCCAGCACGAAGCTGAGCGGAACTCAACTTGCTCCAACTGCCGCCAGCGCGGGGCAGTTTCAATCCACCGCCCAGCACGAAGCTGAGCGGAACCTGCATAGTGCCCCCGCTGG
>JAGLBK010000376.1 GCA_018260275.1 Deinococcus sp. | reverse complement strand
AGCGGAAGCAATTTGGTAGGCATACCTCAAGCTTCCGCTTTCTTGTGCCGTCAGGTATCCCCTAGCACTCGAGGTTAGAAGGGCATGTCGGGGATGGCCTGCTCAGCCATGCTAGGGATGAACGGCACTTCTGTTACTGGCGCGGCCTGAACCGGGACTTCTTGCACTGGGACTTCCTGCACCGCCTGAGTCTGGGTGGCCTGCACCGTTTTGGGGCTGATTACAATGCGGTTTCCAGTGATTCGCAGGGCGCTGCGCTTATCGCCCTCAGAAGTCGTCCACGACTCGTTGATGATGTCGCCACTTACCATGACCTTCTGACCAACCTGCACGTTCGCCGCCAAGAAGGCCTGACGCGAGAAGTGGAACAAGAACTGACGCTAAGGATGGTTTATGAGGCGTTTAAAGCCGTTCCAGACGTGCAATTCCCTATTGCCATAGCTTCAAATAAAGCAATATATTTCTGCAATAGAAAAACGTCGTATTCATCGGCAGCGAAAAACCTGCGCTTAAACGTTCGTTTTCGCAACACTCCTACTGTTGAAAATGTGGCCCAAATCACTAGGATAATTTTCGCACGAACTCTCACATGAAACCCTAATAGAGCAAAACGAATAGTAAAATAGATATAGTGACAATCAGTCCAACCCAAGCGATAATCTTTAAAACCTTAATTAGGGGATTTTCTGGATCTCGTGAATTATTATCTTTTAGTTCTGGCATGTTGGTAGCCCCGGATCACCATTTATCCACGTAGCTAATATGTATCCGTTTTCAACTCTAGAGCTTATCACATTGGCTCCAGAATATCCAACAAACAGCTCAACTGCGGTTGATTTGTAACTTTCGTCAATACGTTTATCTATGCTTGACCAAGGTGCAACATTAAATTCAGCAATGAGAGTGTTATAGAAGAAATCACGAAGATAAATTTTCTTAGTGACAAGGAAATTGACAG
>JAGLBK010000375.1:539-963 GCA_018260275.1 Deinococcus sp. | reverse complement strand
CATGGTCAGCTGAGAACGAAGGGGGAATGAAAGTGCTCAAAAAACCAAATAGGATTCGTACATGTTCCAGGCATCAGGGGGTCAGGGTCAGCATGTCTAATAATGATTGTATTAAGGGATTGGGAAGGCTGATGCTGCTGCATGGTCAGCTGAGAACGAAGGGGGAATGAAAGTGCTCAAAAAACCAAATAGGATTCGTACATGTTCCAGGCATCGGGGGGGGGGGTCAGGGTCAGCATGTCTAATAATGACTGTATTAAGGGATTGGTAAGGGATTGGGAAGGCTGATGCTGCTGCATGGTCAGCCAAGAACGAATGAGAATGAAATCGGACTTGTACAGGTTCCAGGCATCTAGGGTCAGGGTCATGATGTCTAATAATGATTGTACTAAGGGATCGGGAAGGGATTGGGAAGCTGATGCTG
>JAGLBK010000375.1:0-529 GCA_018260275.1 Deinococcus sp. | reverse complement strand
GCTGCATGGTCAGTCGAGAACGGAAAGAGAATGAAAGTGCTCAAAAAACTAAATCGGATTCGTACAGGTTCCAGGCATCAGGGGGGTCAAGGTCAGCATGTCCAATAATGATTGTATTAAGGGATTGGGAAGGCTGATGCTGCTGCATGGTAAGCCGAGAACGAAAAGAGAATGAAACCAGACTCTTACAGGTTCCAGGCATCAGGGGGTCAGGGTCAGCATGTCTAATAATGATTGTACTAAAGGATTGGGAAGGCTGATGCTGCTGCATGGTCCGCCGAGAACGAAAGGGGAATGAAATCGGACTCATATAGGGTCCAGGCATCAGGGGGTCAGGGTCAGCATGTCTAAAAATGATTGTACTAAGGGATTGGGATGGGATTGGGAAGGCTGATGCTGCTGCATGGTCAGCCGAGAACGAAAGGGGAATGAAAGTGCTCAAAAAACTAAATCGGATTCGTACAGGTTCCAGGCATCAGAGGGTCAAGGTCAGCATGTACAATAATGATTGTATTGAGGGATCAGGAAG
>JAGLBK010000374.1 GCA_018260275.1 Deinococcus sp. | reverse complement strand
CAGACTCAGGCTGCCCGCCTGCGTTCCCTGAAGGTCCACGTCCAGCTCGTGTGGGCCAGCCGCCAGCGTAACCCGCGTGACGGCCCCCAGAAAGCGCAGCTGCCGCACCTGGGCGCTGACCCCGCCGGGATGTGTGGCCGAGGCGTCCAGGCGCAGTTCCTCCGGGCGGAGATAAACGCGCACCGCCTGGCCCGGCGTCAGGCCTGCCAGGGGCTGCCCGGCGCTCAGGACGCCCAGGCCGGGCACGTCCACCAGCCCACCTGCCGCGTCCTGCACCCGCCCGCTCATGCCGCTGGCGCTGCCGATGAACTCGGCCACAAACGGGGTGGCGGGCCGGCGGTAGATCTCGGCGGGGGTGCCGACCTGGGTGATCACGCCCCGGTTCATCACGACCACCCGGTCGGAAATGGCCAGCGCCTCTTCCTGGTCATGTGTGACGAACAGCGTGGTGGTCCCGGTTTCCTGCTGCACCCGGCGGATCTCGTCGCGCAGGCCCAGCCGGACCTTGGCGTCCAGCGCCGAGAGCGGCTCGTCTAGCAGCAGCAGACGGGGCTGAATCGCCAGGGCGCGGGCCAGGGCGACGCGCTGCTGCTGCCCGCCGGACAGCTGCGCCGGATAGCGGCCCTGCATGTCGGCCAGACCAATCAGGTCAAAGAGATGGTCGACCCGCGCCTTTTTTTCAGCGGCACTCAGGCGGCGCACGTCCAGCCCAAAGGCCACATTCTGGGCTGCGGTCAGGTTAGGAAAGAGGCTGTACGCCTGAAACACCATGCCCATGTCGCGCCGCTGCGGGGGCAGGGGGGTGATGTCCTCGCCGCCGATCATGACCCGCCCCGTGTCTGGTGATAAAAAGCCCGCCACAATTCGCAGCAGGGTTGTCTTGCCGCATCCCGAAGGCCCCAGCAGCGTGACGAGTTCGCCCTGCGGGACCTGCAAGTCCAGCGGGTGCAGCGCGGTGGAGGGGCCGTAGTGTTTGGAGAC
>JAGLBK010000373.1 GCA_018260275.1 Deinococcus sp. | reverse complement strand
AACGCTGGGTGAGCAGCACGAGCTAGAACAGAATCCTTCCAGCTTGCAAATGGTTTCTGCTCTGAGGCAGCAAGCAGGGGTTGGGTGGCCTGAGCATCAGCAAAGTAATAAGCGGTAGCACCAGTACGCGTTGCTGCGGTAGGGGTCAGCGGGATGGGAGAAGTTCCAGTGGTGGAACTGGTCGTCTGCGGTGTGGCAGGAATGACTGTATTGCTCTGCCCGCAGGAAGTGAAGGAAATCAGCATGATGGAGAGGCTGATTGCTTCAACATGTTTTCCTTCCCAAACCAACGCCAGGCGTTTTTCAGGGAGGGCTGAGATGCCGACCTACTCCTCATGCTCATTTTTTTCATGCTTTCATTATGACCTTATTACCCTCACTTCATCAAGGGGTCAGATACAAGTCAGGTAGGAACTGTTCCCAGAGGAGGGGAACTGCTTGGTACACGACAGAGTTGTGCTAAAAGAAAAATATGAAAAATACTGACCTAGACGGCCTTAAAAGGGGTTTAATAGTCGCTTAGCGTCAGTTTCTGTTCCACTTCTCGCGTCAGGCCAAGAACTGTTCCGCTTCCGAGCGCCACAAGGTTACCGGTAAGAAGTGCGTGCGGGTCTGAGATTTGCCCGCCCGGTCAGTGAAACGCTCGTCCACAGCCAACTGGAAGCTGACCATTTTGCCACCCTTGGTATCCATCACTTTAGGCAGAGCGGTCATGTTGCCACGCACAGAAGTTTCTGCAAAGCCGCCGTCCATGCGGGGTGTGGGGCCGGATTCACTGTTGTCCTGCAACACAGGCAGGCCGACTTGAGCGGGGGAGAGGTTGAGCACCTTCACGCGGATACGGCTGCGCTTTACCCCTTTTTCGTTGGGCCATTCTTCGTAGTTCAGGTGGCCGCTGGCGATCACTTCATCACCGAGGTTTATATTGTCCTGCGCGATTTCGGCGGCCCGGCCTAGCATTTGGAAGGGCAGGAAAGCGGGGACTTTGACCAGTTCGCCGG
>JAGLBK010000372.1 GCA_018260275.1 Deinococcus sp. | reverse complement strand
CCCTGAGGCTGCGCGGTGAGATTCCCTTCGTCAATGAGGGCAGTGAGCGCATTCTGATCATGCAGGAGCCGGTCGGCGTGGTGGCGGCAATCGCCCCGTTCAATTACCCGCTCAACCTGCTGGCGTTCAAGCTGGGGGCGGCCCTTCCGGTCGGCTGCACGGTGGTCGCCAAACCTGCCGACGATACTCCACTCACCACCCTGAGGCTTGCGGAACTGTTCACGGAAGCGGGGTTTCCAGCCGGGGTCTTCAATGTGATCACCGGGCCGGGCCGCGTGTTGGGTGAGGCGATGGTGGCCCACCCCACGCCGCGTAAGGTGGCCTTTACCGGTTCGACCGGCGCGGGGCAGCGCATCGCAGAAGTGGCGTCTCATACCAACAAGCGCCTCACGCTGGAACTGGGCGGCCAGTGCCCGGCCATCGTCTGTGACGACGCCGAGCTGGAGCGGGCCACCTTGGCGATCACCCGCCACGCTTTTTCCAACAGCGGGCAGTTCTGCTACCGCGTCAACCGCATTTACGTGCATGAATCGCTGTATGGGGAATTCGTGTCCCGGCTGTCGAAAGCCGCCTCTGAGCTGAAAGTCGGCAATGGCCTCGACGCGGGCGTGGATATGGGGCCGATGGTCAACGAGAAGATCTACCGGACCAGCGAGGAACACGTCGCCGATGCCCGCAGCAAGGGCGCACGCATTGCCACGGGTGGCGAGCGGCTGACAGGCGGCGTTTATGACCGGGGGTTCTTCTTCCCGCCTACGGTCATTGCCGACGCGACGGCGGAGATGAAGATCATGCGTGAGGAGACCTTCGGGCCAGTCGTCGGCGTGATGTCCTTCAGCTCCCTGGAGGAGGCCCTGCGGATGGCGAACGACAGTATCTACGGCCTCGCGGCATTTGCTTTTACCCGTGACTTGGCGCAGGGCCTGCGTATTGCCGAAACCTTCGAGGCGGGCAGCGTCTGGATCAACAATAGACCTCCTGCGAAAGTCATTTTGGAAGTCCTAGCGTGTGGTTATAGAGTGCGGCAATCAAGTTAAATCGGAG
>JAGLBK010000371.1 GCA_018260275.1 Deinococcus sp. | reverse complement strand
GGCAGCGGCACCGACTCGCGCCTGTTCAACCGGGTGCGTCAGAAAGAGGGCCTGAGCTACGGCGTGGGCGGCGGCGTGGGCGTCAGCAGCCTCGACCCCAAGGCCAGCTTCAGCAGTTACGCGATCTTTAACCCCCAGGTGAGCGATAAGGTGGCCGCCGCCATGCGCGAGGAACTGGCCCGCGCGATCAAGGACGGCTTTACCGCGCAGGAAATCGGCACGGCCAGGAGTGCCCTGTTGCAGGAGGCTCGTCTGGCCCGCAGCAGCGACAGCGGTGTGGCGGAGTCCCTTGCCAGCCAGCTTTATCTGGGCCGCACCTACCAGTTCAGCGCCGACTTCGAGACCAAACTTAAGGCCGTCACGCCGGAAATGGCGCGGGCGGCCCTCGCCAGGTACGTCGATCCGGCCAAGCTGGTGATCGTGCGGGCGGGGACGTTCGGGAAGTAACTCCACAGCAAAAAGACCTCCCCGCGTGCTGCCAGGGAAGTCTTTTTGCTTTACGTCTGCTTTGTGTCTTAGCGCAGAACGATGTTGAAGTTGCCGCCGAATGAGAAGCTCAGGCTGAAGTTGCTCTGGGGCGCGTCGTAGTAGCGGCTGTACACCGGGTACTCGTAGGAAAAGCCCACGGGCACCACGCGAATCAGGTGGCGGCCAGAGCGGTTGAAGCGCAGGCGGCCCACATCGTTGCGGTAGACGTTCTGCATCACCAGCACGTTATCGATGTACACATCGACATGCTGGCCGTCCCAGCCGTTCCACTGACTGTAGTCGTAAGTGTAGGCGGGGGTGTAGTCGTTGTAGTACGGATCGACCGTCACGCTGACCTGGGGCGCGGGAACGTACCGGGGGGCGCGGTAGACCGGTGGCTGATAGCGCGGAGCGTCGCGGTAGACGGGCGTGCGGTACACCGGGGCGGCCTGCTGCATAGGCGTGGGGCTGGTGCGGTTGTACTGGGCCGAGCAGTAGGAGGGCAGGGGAGCGTCGCCGCGTCCCATGCAGGGGTCTTGCTGGGCCGAGGCCATTCCGATAGCAGCCAGCAAAGCGGTTAAAACCATCTTCTTCATATCTTA
>JAGLBK010000370.1 GCA_018260275.1 Deinococcus sp. | reverse complement strand
TGAAACGTCGAGGGTGTTGGCTTTGGGCTTGACCTTCACGGGTTCCGCTCAGCTTCGTGCTGGGCGGTGGATTGAAACTCGCATCCAGCGCAGTACGCGCTGGCGCATACCGGGTTCCGCTCAGCTTCGTGCTGGGCGGTGGATTGAAACCCTTCGGCGGCGGTGTTGCACTCCTGGACGGTGATTTCGTTGGCGTAACCCCGGGGGCTATAGACGGCGTAGTGGCTGCGGCTGGTGGTCTTGGTGGTGTTCGTCATGGTATTTCTCCTATTGGGGTGAATTGCGATGGAATCTAGATACAAGTGCGTGGCTTTAGTCGTGCGTAATTGATTCTGCCCCCCTGACTCGTCCGTAGCTCAGGTACTCCGAGGGGTTCGCCCCCCGCCCTATGCTCTGCAGGGCCCTAACCTCCGCGATGACATACCCGGCAATCCGGCGCCAGATGCTGAGCGGGTATGCATGGGCAAAAATGAGTCTCCCGTCGTGCCGTGACGTGACATGTACCCATACCTCAGACCCTGCGTTAAAATAATACGTTAGGCGCATATCCTAGCCCTCCTCATGACTGTATCTGTGACCTGGCATCATCAGTGCATGGGCAGTCACCCCCACACAGACACGGGCCAGATTTGGTTGACCAAACCCCGCCCGTGTTTCGCCGTTAACCGGCTATGCTATTACTCCACCAGGCTCTTGAGGGCTTTGGGCATCTCGACCCCAGCAGCAGCGCAGTCGGCCAAAAACTCTTTCTGGGAGCGAGTCAGTTTGGCATTTTTGGCGACCAGCACGGCCAGAGCCCTGAGTTTGCCCTCGGCCTTACGGCCATCAATGGTCAGTTTGGCATCAGCGCTACTCTCGCCCTCAGCCAACCGCTCACCCGTCCCGGCGTCGAAATACACCGTGCCCCGGGCACCAGGGATATGCAGGCTCCAAACCCCCCGATCGATCGTGGCTTTGACACCGTTTAACTCGCAGAATTTTCCGAAATCGCCCGCAGTCATGCCCATGAGTTTGGCGTGGTACTCCTCGACGCGGACGATGGCCTTTGGCGCTTTTGGCGCTTTTGTGGGCAGCTCGCTAAACTCCTCCCCGTCAATAGCCGCCAGCAGGTCGGCTTTGATATTTCTGA
>JAGLBK010000036.1 GCA_018260275.1 Deinococcus sp. | reverse complement strand
GCGCTTCCCAGAGTCAGGCTGGTCAGGACGGCGAGAGGCAGGGTAATGTTAGATACGGTTCCTTTTTTCATAAATCCTCCGGGGAGAGAAGAAGACGTGAGAGATCAGGGATTACACGGATTCCGATTGAATCGAGCAGTTCTGGATTCAATCCGAGCGGATGCGAGTAGGAAAAGGTACGGGTTTCGCGGTATGGAGACGCAGGCGGTGCTTTTCTGACTGCGGCGGAATTTAGCGGAACCCGTATTACTTGCGGATGACGTTGACGGAACTCGCCATGCTGCGCTTGCCGTTCTTGATGGCGAACACGTATAGCTTGGTGTTCATGCGGTCGCCGTTCTTGTCGAACTTGACGTCGCCGGTGGTCAGGCCGGTGTAACTGCCGCTGCGAACACTGGTTTCGACCTGAGCGCGGGTCGGCACCTTGTTGCCCGCCAGTTTGGAAGCGTTCAGGATGCCCTGAAGCAGCACCTTGGTCGCGTCGTACGACATGACGCCGAAGCCCTGGATGTCGGTGCCGAAGGTCTTCTGGAAGTTGGTCGCCAGCGTTTTGGCCGCGGGCACGGCGCTGGGCGAGGGCGCGATGGTCGTGAAGTAGATGTTGTTCGCGCCGGTTCCGGCCAGTTTTTCGAGGTCTTCGCTGTCGTAGCCGTCGCCGCCGATAATCGGGGTAGCGATGCCCTTGTCGCGCAGCTGCTTGGCGAACAGAGCGACCTGCCCGTACATGCCCCCGAAGTAGATAGCTTCCGGCTTGAGGGTCTGAATCTTGGTGACCAGCGCCGTGAAGTCGCGCTCATCGGCCCCCACGCCTTCGCTCTGCACGATGTTCGCACCCGCCGCCTTGAGGGTCTTCTCGGCCTGGTCGGACAGGCCCTGGCCGTAGGGGGTCTTGTCGTTGAGCACGTAGACCTTCTTGGCCCCCAGCGTCTTGAGCACGAATTCGGCCCCGGCAGGCCCCTGGGCGTCGTTGCGGGCGCAGATGCGGTTGACGTTTTTCAGGCCGCGGTCGGTGACGGCTTCGCTCACGTTCAGCGGGCTGACCACCGTGACGTGGCTGGGGGCCAGGGCGGCGCTGGCCGGAATGACCACGCCGCTGTTCACCGTGCCGACCATACCCAGAATCAGTTTGTCGGCGGCGATGCGCCGGGCGGCGGCGGTGCCGGTGGCGGGGTCGGCCTGATCGTCGTAGGCGGTCATCGAGAGGGTCATGCCCGCTTTGGCAAAGGCCGCCTTCATCTCGTTGACGGCCAGCTGAGCGCCGTTCTTGACCTGCGCCCCCATGTTGCTGTTGCTGCCCGACAGTGGGCTGAGGGTAGCGATCTTGACCGAGGTGGCGGCCTGCGCCGAGTTGCCCAGGGCCAGGGCCGTGAGCACCGAAAGGGAAAGCACTGTTTTCTTCATAGGTTCTCCAGAATTGAAACTGAACTGTGTAGCTGAGCTGTGTAGATGTTGGCCGTACCTTATCAAGTCCACCGGACTCACACCAGCGCTCGGTCGGCATCGGCAGACAGCCAGCGCCCCAGCCAGTTCAGGTATTCGTGCAGCCGGGTCAGGCGGCGGTCCGGGCGGCCCGAGCGCGAAAGCTCGTGGTTTTCGCCGGGAAAGCGCACGAAGCGCACCGGCACGTCATGCAGGTGCAGCGCGGCGTACCACTGCTCGGCCTGCTCGATGGGGCAGCGGTGATCCAGCACGCTGTGCACGATCAGGGTGGGGGTTTTGACGTTCTCTACGTATTGCAGTGGCGAGAGGTCCCAGAGCTTGGCCGCGTCGGCGCGGCGGGCAAAATTGAGGCCCAGTTCATCCACCCAGAATTGCAGCCCGATGTCGGAGGTTCCCCCGAACGAGATCAGGTTGGAGATGCAGCGGTCGGTGATCGCCGCCTGAAAGCGCGTGGTATGCGAGGTGATCCAGTTGGTCATGAAGCCGCCGTAACTTCCGCCTATCACGGCGGTTTTCGAGCGGTTCAGACGCGGCACGTCCTCCAGACAGCGGTCGAAGAAGCTCAGCAGGTCGTCGGCGTCCACCGTGCCCCAGCGCCCGTAAATCGCGTCGATCCAGGCCTGCCCGTAGCCCACCGAGCCGCGCGGATTGCTGTAGCACACGCCGTAGCCGTTGGCCGCCAGCAGCTGAAACTCGTGGGTAAAGGCGTGGCCGTAGTCAGTGTGTGGCCCCCCGTGAATGCTGAGGACAGCGGGAACACTGGCGCTCCCTTCCGGCAGCAGCGCCCAGCCTTCGCCCTCGCCCAGTTCGTTGGTAAACGTGACGCGCTGCGGGGCCAGCGGCGTAAAAGGAAGTCTGGCGTTCAGGTCAGTCACGCGCACGCCGTTCAGTTCGACTTCCGGAAACCTTGTGGCGCTCTCGCGGATCAGGGCCGTGCCGCTGGCGTTGGCCGTAAACGCCGAAATCACGCCCGCCGGGTCGTGGTCGTGCGGCGTAACCTGTCCGCCGAGATTGGCCGTGAACAGGCCGCAACTGCCGCGCACGGTGCTGGAAAACAGCAGCGTATCTGCGCCGAGCCACACGGGTTTGTCGGGCAACTCCCCCACATGGCAGTCGCCCCCGACGATGTTGCCGGGCGCAAAGTCGTGGTTACGGTCCAGCCGCTCGAAGCGGCCATCCGGCTGCCACAGGTACAGGTGATTGTGCTGGGTATTGCCCTGCCCCTCGCGGCGGCCCACCAGCAGCAGGCGCTGACCGCCGGGGTGCGCCACCACGTCCCCAATTCCGGCGTTCCAGCGGGTCAGTTGCGTGGGGGCCGTCTCGTTCAGGTTCAGGCCGAAGACCTCGTCGCGCCACTGATACTCCGCCTTGCGGTCTACGCTGGAGATGTACAGCACGCCGCTTGAATCGGGTTTCCAGGTCAGGCCGCCGATGCCCAGTTCGGGCGGGGCGTACCAGAGCTTCAGGTCGCCCTGCTGCGCGTCGTACAGCCAGAGCTGCTCGGGTTGCTCGGGCAGCCAGTCGGCCCCATTGAAGCGGTAGATCGGCGCGGTCAGCACGCGGGCCTCGCCGCGCTCATCACGTTTGTCTTCCGTGTCCCCGCCCGTCAAAAAGGCCAGGTAGCGCCCGTCCGGACTCCAGTTCAGGCTGCCCACGCCCTGTTTGAAATGGCTGATCTGCCGCGCCTCGCCGCCCGCAAGCGGCAGCAGCATCAGCGCCGAGTTGGTTGTGCCCACGCTGCGAGTAAACGCCAGCGTCTGCCCGTCCGGCGACCAGCGGGGATGGCTGTCGCCCCGGCCAGTCTGAGCGTGCGTCAGCTGCCGCGCTGCGCCCTGACCGGCCAGCCACAGGTGAGAACGGTAGCGGGGCCGGGCAACGTCGGGATCAGGCTGGTGCGGCTCCTCCTCGGCAATGACCGTCAGCACGTAGGCGACCTGCTGGCCGTCTGGCGAAATCTGCGGGTCGGACGGAAAAGTAAGGGCCAACAGGCTCTCGGGGCCTGGGGGCGGCGTGGTCTGGGGATGGCTCACGCCTACAGTCAAGCACAAGCCGGAGGTCGGGGCCGACCTGCACCGCCTTTTTCCTACTGCCCGCCGCCTGCTTCTTACGCCACAGTGCTTATTCCCCGGTGCTCATTCCCTGGTCCGCAGGTCGCTCAGCCAGCCAGCAAATTCCTCCCGCAGCACGTTTTCCGGCACGCGCAACAGGTAGGGCCGCGCTAGATCGTGCAGCAGCACGAAGCGCACGCCGTCGCTGTCGGCTTTCTTGTCGCGGGCCATGTAGGCGCTGACCTGTTCGTACGTCAGGCCGTCCAGACCCAGCGCTTCTAAACTTTGGGGCCTTTGCCAGCGCAAAAAGGCGCGGGTGTGCGCAGTCAGGTCGGCCCCGCCCAGCGCCCGGCTCAGGCGTGCAGCGTAATGCATGCCGTACCCGACGGCTTCCCCGTGCGCCAGCGCCTGCTGGGTTACGCCTTCGAGCGCGTGCGCCAGCGTATGCCCAAAATTCAGATAAGCCCGTTCGCCGCGCTCGGTCAGGTCGCGGGTCACGACGCCCGCTTTGACGGCGATTGCGTCGGCCACCGTCTGCTCTAGCAGCGGGCCACCGGGCCTGAATTCGGGACTCAGCACCCGTTCCAGTAGGCTGGGGTCGGAAATCAGGCCATGCTTGAAGGCCTCGGCGGCGCCCTCACGGAACACGGCGGGGGGCAGGCTGTTCAGGGCGTCGGTATCGCACCACACGGCTTTGGGCGGCCAGAAAGCCCCCACCAGATTTTTGCCCTCGGGCAGATTGACGCCCGTTTTGCCCCCGACGGCGGCGTCCACCATGCCCAGCAGCGTGGTCGGCAGGGTATAGAACGCTACCCCGCGCAAGTACGCCGCCGCCACGAAGCCCGCCAGATCGGTGGCCGCGCCGCCTCCCAACCCGATCACGGCCCCGTCGCGTGGCAGGTTAGCCTGGGCCAACCGCGAGAGCACGCCCGCCATGACCTCCAACGTTTTGCAGGCGTCCCGCGCCGGAACGCTAATCGTCACGGCGGGGTTGAGGGTCTGCTGCACCTGCTCGACTAGGCCAGCGGGCAGGTCTTCGGGGTGAATCAGCGCGGCCCGGCGTTCTGCGACCCGTACGCGGCCCAGCAGCCCCGCGCCGACCTCCACGCGGTACGGCTGTGCCCCGCCGACCTCGATCTGGCGCACCTTATTCGCTGGCATGTTCCGGCTCCGGCCAGACTTGATGAAGGTCGGCCCAGCGTTTCAGGCGCTCGATGATTTCTTCCACGATTTCCTCGCTGGGACGGCCATCACTGTGCACGTGAATGGTGCCCTCGCGGTAGACCGACTCGCGCTCGTCCATCAGCGTGCGAATGCGCGTGAGGGGGTCGTCTACCCGCAGGAGGGGCCGGTCGCTGTGTTTGGTGCGCTGGTACACGGTTTCGGGGGTAGCCCACAGCACGACTACCGGGCCGCGTTCCAGCAGTCGGCGGCGGTTTTCCTCATGTATGAAGGTGCCCCCACCCAGACTGACCACGGCGTAGTCTAGCCGCGTCACGCGCTGCACAACTTCTTGTTCGCAGGAGCGGAAATAGCCCTCGCCCTCGTCGGCGAAGACCTCGGGGATGCTTTTGCCGACCACGCGGGTAATCAGCTTGTCGGTATCGACAAAGTGCATGGCCAGGGCGCGTGAGAGTTCCCACCCGACCCGGCTTTTTCCAGTACCCATGAATCCGGCGAGCGCCACCCAGCTGACAGGCCGCTCGATAAGGCCGGAAGTGAACATGGGGGACAGTGTAGGCGAATTGTTAGCGCCGGACGTGACAGCTTCCTCCCGTGAATCTTCAAGGTAGGCGCTCAGACCCCGCTCTACCCGCTCGGGCAAGGTCGGTGGGGAGGGCTGATTCGCGGGCGCGTCGCTGCTCACCTGCCGCCCTCAGTAAGCCTGGGCGTAGGCCCGCGCCGCTGTGACCCGTTCCTGAAGCTCGGGCAGGGTGTCGCCGCCAAATTTTTCGAGGATCGCCTCGGCCAGCACCCAGCCAATGACGCACTGCAAGATCACGCCCGCCGCCGGAACCGCTGTGGTGTCGCTGCGCTCGCGGGCCGCGTCGGACGCTGCGTGCGTCACGACGTTGACGGTGGGCAGCGGCTTCATCAGGGTGGCGATTGGTTTCATGGCGACGCGCACGATCAGCTCTTCACCATTGGTCATCCCCGCTTCGAGGCCGCCCGCCCCGTTGGTGTCGCGGGCGTAGGTGCCCTCCCGGTAGTACACCGCGTCGTGAACACCGCTGCCCGGCTTAAGCGCGTTCTCAAAGGCCCGCCCGATCTCCACGCCCTTCATGGCCTGCACGCTCAGGCACGCCTGGGCAATCTTGCCGTCGAGTTTGCGGTCATAATGCACGAAGCTGCCCAGGCCCACCGGCAACCCCCGGAAGCGCACTTCCAGAATGCCGCCCAGCGTGTCGCCGTCCTTCTTGGCCTGGTCGATCCGCTCGCGCATCTGCCCGGCGGCGTCTTGATCCCAGGTTCGCAGGTCGCTGTCCTCGATGGCTTCCAGTTGGTTCCAGCCGAAGTCGCCGCCCGTTTCTATTCCGGCCAGACTGGAGACGTAGTTGGCCCCCTCGATGCCCAGTTCGCCCAGCAGCTTGAGGGCAATGCTGCCTACTGCCACCCGCGCCGCCGTCTCGCGGGCGCTGGCACGTTCCAGCACGTCGCGCAGGTCTTTATGGCGGTACTTCACGCCGCCGGTCAGATCGGCGTGGCCAGGGCGGGCGTCGGTCAGGGCCTTTTTGCGCGGCTCGCCGCCGGGTTCGGGCGACATGATCTCGGTCCAGTTGCGGTGATCCTTGTTGGCGATCGCCAGGGTCACGGGGGCGCCGGTTGTGCGTCCAGCCCGCACACCGCTCAGGATTTCGGCCTCGTCAGTCTCGATGACCATGCGCCGCCCGCGCCCATAGCCACCCTGACGTTTTCTTAGCCAGGGGTCAATATCGGCCTTGCCCAGTGGCAGCTGTGAAGGCAGCCCCTCGATAATGGTCGTCAATTGCGGCCCGTGCGATTCTCCGGCGGTCAAGTACCTCATAGGCTGACTGTACCGCGCCGCGCCGCTCAGTCCAGGGAGCATGAGCAAACAAACCAGCCACAAAAAAGCGCCCCGTGAAAGGAGCGCCTGACCTGCTGAGGGAGTTTGGCTTTACTGAACGACGGTGCCGGTGACGACCACCAGCATCTGGGTCGCCTCGGACTTCTTGCTCTGTGAACCGAACAGGCCGCCGACGACCGGAATGGTCGAGAGGTAAGGCACACCGTTGTTCTGGTTGGTGGTCTTGGACCCCATCAGGCCGCTAAGTAGCACGGTCTGTCCGCTCTTGAAGGTGATGATGCTCTGGGCCTCGCTGTTGGTGAACTTGATGATGTTGGGCACGCCGACACCGTTATCGGGGAAGTTGGTGACTGGATCGTTGATCTGTCCACGCACACGCAGGGTAATGGTGCCGTCCGGGGCCACCTGCGGGTCGAAGAAGTCGAGGACGACGCCGTAGTCGATGGTCTTCTGAATGGCCGGAACGTTGGCGGCGGCACTGGGGATGTTGATGTCCAGTCTGCCCCCCGACTTGACGGTGGCGGCGGCAGTGCTGGAACTGTTCTGGGTGGGGCTGTTGTTGCCCAGCGCCCGCTGACCGCTCTGCATGGTGATGCTGCCGTCGTAAACCTTCTTGGCAAGGCTCTGGTTTTCCAGCGCGTTGAGCGTCGGGAAGACGTTGAAGCCCATCAGGGTACGGGTCGGATCGAAGGTGGCGCTCAGGCCGTTGCCGCCGCCCACCGAGACATTGAAGCCGCCGAATTTGACGTTCCAGTCGATGCCCAGCGATTTGAGGGCCGTTTCGGTGATTTCCTGAATGCGGACCTGCACGTTGATCTGCGGGACGATCTTATCCAGCTGCGGAATCAGTTCGGCGATCTGATCGACCTGGGTCTGGGTGCCGCGCACGATCAGCGTGTTGGTGCGCTTGTCGGCGATGATGGTCGCGGGTGGTGTAACGGCAGCAGTCGCCGGAGTAGCACCGTTAGCCGTGGTAGCCGTACTGTTGGCTGTAGGAGCGGTCTGGCTCATCGGTGCGTCGGCTACCGATTTGCCGACATAAGGTTGCCCAGTCACCGGGTCGAGCAGCGTCGCGTTGGCGGCCAGATTGGTGTTCTGTGTCAGGTCACGCGCCAGGGTTCCTTCCAGGGTGGCCTTGAGTTCCTCGGCACTGGCATTCAGCAGTGGGAAGACCTTCTGTACGGTAGCGTCCTTAGATGGCGTGGCTTGATCCACTTTGCCCAGGAGGATCAGAGCGGCATCAAGTTGTTCCTTAGGACCACTAATGATCAACTGGGCACTCTGACCTACCGGCGTGACCTTCAGATCAGGATACTGACTCTTAAGCACGGTATTGATATCAGCCGCGCTGCCTTTGACCTCGTAGATGGCGCGCCCCTCGGGGACCACTGGTGAGGCCGATCTTGGTACATCTATTGTCGAGATAAAACTGCGGATTTTGGCGGATTCCTCAGAAGTGCCACCAGCTATCAGCCGGTTGTTAACGTCATCGGCTAGGATACGCATACTGCCCGAAACGAGCACATATTTGTCGAACTGACGGACTTTGTCCACCACTTTACCCGTATTGTCAAAAATGGGGATTTCGCTGTAGCTCGGCTGCCCAAAAAATTCGAGTGCTTTGGATTCGGCGTATTTGGCCGTGATGTACTGTAGCGGAATAGCAAGCTGAGCCGGGCGCTGGCTGATACGCAGCACTTTGCTATTCCCCATAGTAATGACCTCGTACTGGAGATCATAGACGTCCATGAGCAGCGGCCATACCTGATTAAAAGGCTTATTGACGAAGTTATAAACAACCGGTCTGGCGGGCAGTTCGGAGGGCTTACCAAGAGGCGTGGCGTAACTCATGCTGATGCCGTTTGCATTCACTGCACTGGTGCCTGGGGTAGTCGGGCTGGTCGCTGGCGCCGCTGCCGTATTCGACCGGATGATTTCACCATTGATTAGGGCGAGAGCGTCAACATTGAAGTTGAAAACAACCTCGTAACGCGCACTTTTGGCAATGACAGCGAGCAGAGTCGAAAGTGGGCCGACGTACGAGCCGGTATTGACCGTAATAGCTGCATCTGTGAGATTGGGGTCAGTCACTGCAGTTTTGACGGTATTGCCCAGCACAACCGGCCTAGCGGTCGTGTTCGCCGACTGGGCCTGCGCAGGAGCCATGCCGAGCGCGGCGGTCAGGAGAAGAACGTGTCGTTTATTCATGGTTCACCTTTTATCGAGTTGAAGAGTCTTGGTGGTGTCCCCAGCAGCAAGCGTTGCGGAGGTCGCGGTCACGGCCTGGAGAACCAGATTAGTATTGGGAATAGGCTGGCCGACCGTAACGACGACATAGCCCTGGTTAGAACGGAACACAGCGGTGTTACTAGGGCCAAGCACAACGGCATCGAAAACCAGTTGGTGCTCGCTGATGACCGTGTCAATGGGAGTGGTGTCTGCTGTTGTTCCAGCGGTGCTGTTGGCTGAGTTCTCCGCCTGCCCCAGACTGGTCATGACCTGGGGATTGCTGGAGCTGGGAACCGTGGCGACAACGCCATTTTGTGCTGTAGTGCTATTGCCTGAAGCTGTGGCGTCAGTTCCCGTGTCGGGCGAAACGCTGGGCACGTTCAGGTCGGTCACGGGTGGCGTAGCCGGGGCGCTCGGTTCGGACGGCAGGGCTTGAGCGCCATTGGTGGCCGTGCTGGGCACCGTAACCGCTGGACCGCCGCGCCCAATGGCCGGAACCTTGACGGTGGTGGTCGGGGCCCGTCCACTGACGCCGCGGTCTGCTGCCGGTGTCGCAGCCTGCGCCGGAGTCTGGTTCCCGGCCGTCGTCTGAACCCTTGCCTGGGCTTTCGTCTGGGCTGTGGCCGCTTCAGTTGCGCCGGGAATGGTCGGGACTGGTAGCGCTCCCCCTGAATCCGCAGTGTTGCCGGAGTCCGTATTTGGATTGCTGGAGGCGCTATCTGTGGTGGAAGTGCTGCTCCCCAGGCTGGGAACAGTGGCCGTGGTGGTCGGAATGCGCGGAACTGGCAGAGCGCCACCCGTCGTCGACGGATCAGGGGTGTTAGCCAGTGCACTGTTGATCTGGGCCGCGCTGCTGCTGGGCCTGCTGATCGTGACCGGAGCCGGTGCGGGACTGTTTGAGGCACTGATCGGTGCCGTGGACTGAGACTGATTTTCAGTGCTGAGTTTGATTGGCTTGAAAGGATTACGGCCATTAAGCCCGTTGAGCGGCTGGTTGGGGTTGATTCCAGTGGGAGGAGCCACGACCACCGTCGGGTCGGCTGTGCTGCCGTCCGGCGCAGTCGCCGGGAAAGGCGGGGCCGTTACCACGTCGGTTTTTCCCGCCGCCGTATTGGGAGCGACATTGACAGGGCCCGCTTTGTTGTCGCCTGGAGTGGCCGTAGCAGGCGTGGTCTGGCCGGGCGTGCTTTGAGGCGTTGTGGTGTTCTGGCCGGGCCTGGTCGCCGTTTGTGCTGGCGGCGTGACCGAGGAACTGATCGGCTGCGTCTGGTGCGAGTTGTTCCAGACCATCCAGCCGCCCAGCAGAGCGAGCAGCCCCAGAGCACTCAGGAGCAATTTGGTTTCGCGTGTCAGGGTGACAGGAGCACGGGTCATCGGTTACCTCCTGCTGCGGCAGGGGCTGCGGGAGCCGGAGCTGCCGGGGCGGGAGCTGCCGCTGGTGTAGTGGTTGTGCCGGGTGCTGCGCCCACCGGCAGGGTGCTGGCCGCTGCCAGGGCCGGGTCATAGGTGTAGACCGTCACAATGTACGTCCCCGCAATGTTGGGGTCCAGGCTGTTTGCCTCGGGCAGGGTCAAGCTCACGTTGTTGATCGTGGTGAACCGGCTCTGCGTTTCGAGGCTGCGTAAGACCTGGAAGAGCTGGGTAAAGCGCCCGGAAACAGACATATTGATATCGGTGGCCCGCACGCCTGCTGGCAGATTCGGCACACTGCTCGGTACAAAATTCAGCGACTGCATATCAGCCTTCGCCGCAGCGACATTGGTCCGGATCTGGGCGACCACCTGGCCGAACTGCGTATTGTTCGGCAATGCACGCACAAATTCAGCGCGGTCAGCTTCCAGTTTGGCGACCTGAGTTTTCATGGCCGGAAGCTTGGCGACATCTGCCCGGTAAGTGTCGGCCATCGTCTGCTTGGTGGCCAGGTCGGTCCGCATGGTATTGAGGGCGTCCTGGCGTGGCCGAACATACAGCGTAAAGAAGAGCGCAATCACCGCGACGCACAGCGCCAGAGCTAGAGCAAACAGGTACTGAGGAGGCAATTTACTTGACATTGGAGCCTCCCGAGGCCTCAGCAGACCGAGCTGCAGGTGAAATGGCCGGGGCACTGGTCTGGGGGGCATCCGCCGCTGCGGGTGCTGTAGGCACGCTCCCGGTCGTGCCCGCCTGCTCGGCCGTCGAGGGTGCGCCGACGATCCCTACATCTGCCTTGAAGGTATAGGTCTTATCTTTGGCCTGACGTTCCATACCTCTAAAGCTCACGCCGAAATTGGAGCTGTTTTCCAGGGCGTTCAGAAAATTGATGACGGCCTGTTCACTGGTCGCATTGCCCTCCAGCGACATCTGGCGGCGGACATTCTTACCGACATAGAGGCCGTTTTTCTGGTCACCGGCAAGCGCATCGGCATTGACAGGAGTGATGTCCATTTTGGTCAGCCCTATGCCGGAATTTGCTGGCATCTGAGCACTGAAGGCCGCCAGATCGTTGGACCAGTAGGTCTTCTGGTCACTCAGCGTCTTGGCGATGGTCGTGACCTGATTCAGGTCCTGCTGGTGGGTAACCAGCCCGTCGTATTCATGCTTCTGGGGCGTCAGGGTATCGATATCACCCTGAACGGCGTCTATCTGCCGCTGAAGATCGCTGGTTTTGGTCGAGGTCATGAGCCACGGAATCAGGAGAGCCACCGCCGTGATTGGCAGGAGCGCCCAGGTCGCGTATTTCCAGACGCTGGGCTGAGACTGCTTACGGTACTGCGCGGGTAAGAGGTTGACTTCAACCACGGCCAGTCACCCCCCGGAGGGCGAGGCCCAGTGGCACGGTAAATTCAGGGGCATTGGTTTGCAGGTAGCCCGTATCGACTCTGGCCTGATCCGTCTGTACGGTCAGCCACGGGCTGGCGACTTCCACGCGGAAGCCGAGTGCGTCGCTGATCGCTGCAGGCAGGCCACGCAGTTTTGCGCCCCCACCAGACAAGAAGGTGCGGTCGACGACCACATCACCGCTCTGAACCCGGTAGAACTCCAGCGAACGGCGAATTTCAGTAATCAGGTCGCCGAGAACCGGGCGCACCACTTCAAACACGCGGGCCGGGCTGTACTGTTCACGGCTCATATCGAAATTGAGCAGGTCTTCCTCGTCTTCGGTGGGCGTGGTCGCCGTCGCGTAGCCGAGTTTGACGTCTTCCGCCGCCGTGAAGTCGAGGTCAAGCGATTTTTGCAGGGCAGTGGTAAAGTCGTCGGCGCTGACGTTGATGTTACGGGTCATCAGGACACGGTCACCGCGCACCAGATTGATCACGCTGCTGCTGGCTCCGATTTCCATAACCAGCGCGACTTCACCCCCTTCGGTGTAGTTGTGCCCAGTCAGGGTGCTCTTGGTCAGGTGTTCGCCAAGAAGGTTGCCGCGCAGCGCCCGCAGAGCAGCGAAGCTCTTGAGGTCAATAATGGTGGGTTCCAGGCCAGCCAGACGCAGCACCTCGATTTGACGGGCCACGGCTTCAAGTGGCGCAGCGGCGATCACGACTTCCATCTGTCCGTCGTCCGGAATCTCTTCCGGGTCGTCCAGTACATCGAAATCCAGGCTGACCTCGTCGATGGGATAGGGGATGTACCGCTCGGCTTCCCACTTGATGGCTTCCTGAAGATCCTTGCGGCTTAGCTTGGGAACCATGATGTTCCGGGTCACGGCAGACTGATTTGGCACGGCGGTTACGGCGTAACGGGTGGTGATGCGGTGTTCGGCCAACAGATTCTTCAGCTCGGTGGCGACCGCCTGGGGTTCGACCACCAGGCCGTCCCGCATGCTGCCAATGGGCGTGGGAATCATGACTGCATGTTGCAGAGATGGGGGCGAGCCAGCACGTAGAGCCACGACCTTGATGGCGCTGGTGCCTATTTCGACGCCAATGGCGGCCGGTCGTGGGTTAAGTAGACGGTTTATGAAGCTCATGCTCCCTCCAGAATCAAGCAGATTTTAGCATTCACTCATCTGTGCAGCAGTGGCAAGCATGGACGGAGCAGGGCCATATCCACCTGTGGGCACAGTAAGTGAGAAAAAGTGACGAGAACACATGTCAGACGTTATGGGACCATACCGGGGCTTACGGAACTCTGACACCCATATGGGGGCCTCACAGCGCCGAAAGGGCCATAACTCCGCCAGAAAATGCCCCATCCGAATCTCATAGTTGAGCGCGGGGTCACTTCAGCGCGTATGGTAGCGGCTTCTGTGAGGCTGTGTGGAGGTAGCCACAGACCACCCCCGCCAGAGATTAAATTTCATTAACATTCTCATCTTTGGCGCTCGTTTCTGACGTGGCTGGAGGCTGCGCCGTGTCTGCTTCCCACTGATCCTTCCTTGCCCGTGAATCATGCGGTGAAGGGAGACCCCGCTGTTTGGCTTATTCCCAGAGGTCAGCTCGGATGTTTTTAGAACTCCTGAAGGCTGCCCGTAAAGCGGCGGAGCTTTCCCAGCGCACTGACGGTCAGAATATCCTGGCCCACCGCGCCGACTTCCACTGCGTCGTCGGCTACTCTGGCGATCACGACCCCTCCGTTGTCCAGGCGCTCCAGAGATCCACCCGAGAGGCGGTAGGTGCCGTCAGCCGTCACCACGGTGGGCACGCCGACGCTCTGCACGCCCAGGCTGGTGGGCAGCAGATACGGCAGGGGAGCCGGTTCGATCAGGGCGTTGTCGCTGAAGCGCCGCAGTTCCCCGTTCAGGACCACGTAGTCCTGTCCGTCGCCGCCCGTGGTCACGCGTGTGGGTGTTCCCGCGATCTGGCCTGCCGGACTACCGCTGTAGGTCAGGGCGCTGCCGTCCTCACGGTAAATGTGCCGGGCACTCAGGGCCACAACAGCCCCAGCATGGACACTCTGGGCCGCCCGGTCGAGGGTGATGACCAGCCCCACGCCCGGCAGGGCCGCCCAGGCGTCGCCGCCATTCCACGCCACGTCCGAGGCCCGGCCCAGACGTGGGCAAAACGGGGCATAGTCGGGTTTACGCGCTACGCAGGCCCGGCCACCCGCGACCCACGCCACGCCCTGTTCGCTGAAGGCAGCCTTCATTCCCTGCCCTCCTGAAATCTGGCCCGCTGAAGTCTGATCTGCCGCAGCCGGGGCCGGGCGGCTGGGGCTGGCAGGCCCAGTCCGTGCAGGGGCACAGGCATTCAGCAAGAAAGGCACGAGCATAAGGGCAGGCAACAGGTGAACCGGGCGCATAGTTCCATTGTCTTGGGCCAGTTTCTGAGGGGCATGAGGCCCGTAGCGGCTCCGGCGGGGCAGCAGGGCGCTTGGCCTCTTGTTCTGAAAAGCAGACTCGGGTATACTTTCCCGGTTTGATTTACTGCCGGATGACTGTGTCCTAAAACCGGTCGGCGGACAGAAATCGTAATCGGAGTAAGAACGCCTCTCCCGGCCAGAGCCGAGGTCTGGGGTGGTCCGCTGCCCAAAGGAGCAAGTTATGCAAAGCGTCGTTAAAGTCAACCGTGGTGCCATTCTGCGCGCCGTCGAACAGTCTCACATCAGAGAAGGGATCCCCGAGTTCCGTCCGGGCGACACCATCCGGGTCGAAACCAAGGTGGTCGAAGGTAACCGGACTCGCAACCAGGCGTTTGAAGGCGTGGTTATCGCCATTAACGGTACGGGCAGCCGCAAGAGCTTTACCGTCCGCAAGATTTCCTTCGGTGAAGGCGTCGAGCGTGTGTTCCCCTTTAGCAGTCCGCTGGTGGCTAACGTGACGGTGCTGGAGCGCGGTAAGGTGCGCCGCGCCAAGCTGTACTACCTGCGCGACCTGCGTGGTAAGGCTGCCCGGATCAAGTCTGACCGCAGCCGCGTAATGAAAGACGCCGAAGCCGCCAAAGTGACCAAGGCCGAAGCCGCCGTCGCCAAGAAAGCCGCCGACGAGAAGAAGGCCGCCGATGAAGCTGCGGCCAAGCAGGCCGCCGAGGCCGAAGCCGCTGCTCAGGCTGCCGCTGCCGCCAGTGCCCAGGCGGAAACCGCCCAGACCGAAGCTGCCCCCGAAACCCAGGGCGAATAAGCTTTTTTCTGCTCCTGCCGCCTTCCCAGACCGGGGAGGCGGTTTTGTTTTGTTTGGGTGGCCTACAGGTAAGCCAGTTGCCAGTCGGTCTGCCCATGCGCCAGCCCCGCCCGCAGGAGCGCCAGCCCGCTGGGGGCCGTGTCCTGGTGATGCGGCAGCCCCGCGGCCAGCGTCGCCAGTTCCTCGGCGCTGCGTTTGGCGACGGGCTGGATGGTCTCAGTGACAGTGCCGCTCTGAACGTCATAAACGGCGCTGTAGCGGTTGCCTTTGCGGGCGTCCTGACTGACGGCCTGGTGCCCCGACCCCTGCACCAGACTTTCCAGGGTACTGACCCCGCTCACCGGGGCGTTCCAGACGCGGCCCAGGCCCAGGGCGTAACTGGCCCCGACCCGCACGCCGGTATACGAGCCGGGGCCAGTACCGATGACGATGTGGTCGGCCCTGAAGGGCAGCCCGGCCTCGGTGAACAGGGCGCGAACGGCGTCGGGCAGCAGTTCGGCGTGCGCCCGGCCTACCTCGCGGCTGCGCTCCAGCCGGCCTGCCTCCCAGGCGAGGGCCAGGGTCAGAAACGGTGTTGCGGTGTCCAGCGCCAGAGTTACAGCCATCAGGCAGGCATTGTACGGCGCAGGAAATGGCGGTAGGCTGTCTAGAGCAGTTTGCATAAAAAGACCACGTGGTCTTTTTATGCCGAGCAGAGCGAGTGACTTTTAATGAGCAGCTGGAATAATGGAGCGGTCAGGCTTGCTCAAGCGAGTCCGTTCTGACCAAGAAGCCGTTTGGGGCGCAGTTCCACAAATGGCGTAATTATGCAAGCTGCTCTAGAGGGGCCTGCCTGTTAAGTGCGGGCCGCAGTAGCCGGTCTACAGGCGCCGCTGTGATGTCACCGCCAAGGGGACTTCTGTCCATCAGGTTCCAGTCACTTCCGGGCGGCGGTGTATCCTGAGGCAACATGACTACTATTGCCAAAGGATTGGAAGGCGTTGTCTTCACCGAGAGCAAGCTGACGTTTATCGACGGGACGGAAGGCATTCTGACCCACCTGGGGATTCCGATTCAGGAATGGGCTGAAAAGAGTACGTTCGAGGAGCTTTCGCTGGCTCTGCTCGACGGTGAACTGCCGACCGCCGAGGAACTCGCCAAGTTCGACGCGGCGCTCAAGGCCAACCGCGCCATTCCCGAACAGCTGGTGCAGATCATCCGTGACATGCCCAAGGGCGTTCACCCCATGCAGGCGCTGCGCACCGCCGTATCGTACCTGGGCCTGCTCGACCCCCAGGCCGAGGAAATCACCCCCGAAGCCCGCCGCGCCATCAGCATCCGCATGATCGCGCAGTTCTCGACCATCATCGCCGCCGTGAACCGTACCCAGGAAGGCCAGGACATCGTAGCTCCGCGCACCGACCTGACCCACGCCGG
>JAGLBK010000369.1 GCA_018260275.1 Deinococcus sp. | reverse complement strand
GGATTGAGATCTCTATATTACAATCCGTCCCTATATTTAGAATATCATATTCATAGAATATGACCATACATGGGGGCATAGCCCCCGTGTATCCGAGCTAATCTATCTACGATAGATGCTCAATACTAGATACCCCCCCCAAAACCCTGCCAAACTAGCTATTAAGTTAGACAGGCAGGTGAGGGGGGGTCAACCCTCAAGAGAGAGTTGAGTTAACAAATCACTACTGCAGGGATTTGCTTAACTACTGCGGTTTCTACTTAGGAAGTGAAACCACAAAATCGAACAGAGATCTAAATCACAAATTCCTCCTGCAGGAAAACATGACCTTACCTGCGGAATTTGCCAGCTAATGATAAATTAGCTAAAATTAGATCTCCAATTCGATGAAGTGGTGTAAGCAGACGGTGTCTGCGACATGAACACCACTTAAGCAAAGCTAAATTTGCTTAAGAAAGGGGCACTAGCCCCAAAAATCCAACCCCCTTAGACCCAAAGGTCTATTACTTACCCCTTAGACCAAAGGGTAAGGGGGTTAAAACAATTTAATATTTAATTAAATATAGTAAATAAATTAAATATAAATAACATACTAACTAGATTACGGAATTACTTCAGCCCAATATAGACACAGGCTGAAAAGTAATTACGTTATAACGTATCGTATAATTACTACGATACAATCACTAACTTAAGAGTAGTAATTATACCCTATATATATACCGGATTGTAAACAGTCCGTACATTACATACACACAATCCGGTATCCTATATTTAACATACTATACAAGATTATGTAATTACTACATAACATTCAATACATACAGTAGTAATTACATTATATACATGACGGATTGCGATCTCTATATTACAATCCGTCCCTATAATCATAATCTACTAACTAGCTTATGTAATTACTTCAGCCCAATACAGCAACAGGCTGAAAAGTAATTACATCATATATGACGGATTGAGATCTCTATATTACAATCCGTCCCTAAATACATTAAAATGCATATAACGGATTGCGTTACTACGTAACTATACCAGTAATTTACAATCCGTTATATCCTCACATACAATTGCATACAATTGTATCATAGATAATAACTAGACTACGTAATTACTACG
>JAGLBK010000368.1 GCA_018260275.1 Deinococcus sp. | reverse complement strand
GCGCTGTTGGTCAATCCGCGATCTGCTGAGCTTGCCCTGTGGTGCGGCCTGTCGGTCATAGTTCCAGCAAACTACCACATCCCCGCCTGCACGGGGAAAACTGTCCGGCCTGGGCATTGGTGACGATGCCGCCCGGAACATCCCCGCCTGCACGGGGAAAACTCATTGGCCCGCGCCCCGGCGTCGGCATACAGCGGAACATCCCCGCCTGCACGGGGAAAACTTTGCGTTTGGGACGTGGTCTGGTGGGGGGGTCGGAACATCCCCGCCCACACGGGGACAACCAGTTGCGCGGCCTGGGCGCGGATGAGGGTGGCGGAACATCCCCGCTCACACGGGGAAAACGGGGCCGCCGTGCCGGGATGCACCGGGCGGCCCGGAACATCCCCGCTCACACGGGGAAAACTTCGGCGCGCCGCTCGGCCAGCTAAAAAATTTCGGAACATCCCCGCTCACACGGGGAAAACAAGGCGTTCTCCAGCCACTGCACGCCGCTGGGCGGAACATCCCCGCTCACACGGGGAAAACAGTCGGCACTCCCGTACCTGTATCGTCCGGCACGGAACATCCCCGCTCACACGGGGAAAACCTCCGCCCAGGACGTCTGGGACGGGGGCATTTCGGAACATCCCCGCTCACACGGGGAAAACACGTCACGCCACACTAGCCCGGTCATGGGTGGCGGAACATCCCCGCTCACACGGGGAAAACTAGAGCTGACTGACGCTGAGGTACAGGCTGAGCGGAACATCCCCGCTCACACGGGGAAAACGCCAGCAGACCACAGCAGCAGCCGGGGCCAGCCGGAACATCCCCGCTCACACGGGGAAAACCAATCTATCCCAGTACAGAGGTATGACAATGGCGGAACATCCCCGCTCACACGGGGAAAACTGCTTACAGGTGCCAGAGGGCACGGGCTGGGGCGGAACATCCCCGCTCACACGGGGAAAACCAGGTGCTGTCAACCCGTCAAAGGTTTGACGATGGAACATCCCCGCTCACACGGGGAAAACTGTCTGTCTGACCGTGAGCATGGGTTAGGCCCCGGAACATCCCCGCTCACACGGGGAAAAATATCAGCCTGTATCTGGACAATAGGCGGTCGGCGGAACATCCCCGCTCACACGGGGAAAACAGCATCACGCTCATCACGCT
>JAGLBK010000367.1 GCA_018260275.1 Deinococcus sp. | reverse complement strand
CCACCCCATGCCGTTCCCCGGCCCCCCACGGCTTCCCTTGCTCCCCCTGTGGCCTGACTGCCGGACTGCTAGAAGTTTGGTCTAGCGGTATTTGGTAGGCCCGGCCTTACCTGACGCGCCCCCTTCCCCTGGAAGGTGCGGGCCTCAGATATGACCCTGACCCGGCGAAGAAGAAAGCCAGGGCAGGGGCGGGGAAAACATGACCTTACCTGTCTCCACACAAGCGCCCGAAGCCGCAGAAGTGACCACGGCGGGCAGCCTGCCGCGCCTGATGCGGCCCACCCAAGTCTACGAACTGACCGGAATCCCCAAAGAAGTGATATACGCGGCCCTGGCTTCGGGTGAACTGCCCGCGCTGGACTTTGCCCGCCCCCCACGGCCCGGCAAGCGTAAGAAGCCGCTTTGGTACATAGACCCCGAAGACCTGCGGGCATGGATTGAAACCAAAAAGACCCGCATGGGCGGTAAATAATGCGGCCCCGTCTGGCAGTGACGGGGCGCGGGGCAAGCAAAGCGGGGGCGCTTCCCTTCCAGTCTAAAACACTGGAAGGCGGTCAGGGCTTCATCTTCGCCGGGGGCAGCCTGTGAGCGTGCTACCCGAAGCCCTGAAACACCCGGCGAATAGGCCCGGCCCCCTCGTGCGCTGGCTGGCTTCACAGGTGAAAGGCGGTGCTGACCTGTCCGGCTTGACCGACGCGGGCGGGGTAGTCTGTGACTTCCGGCCCGGCCTGGAAGAGAAAGACCCTTCTCTGTCTGTCAGTGTGGGCAAGAACGGCGGCGCGGTCTTTCGCCGTCATGGTGGGGATGACGCGGGCCTGTCTGCCGTTCAATACACGGCGCAGGTCTTAGGCATCCCCAAAGGCGAAGCGGCCCGGCTGCTGATTGAACGGGCCGGACTTGTGGACGAAAAGCCCGCAGGCCAGAAGAAGGGCAAAGCGAAGAAACCCGCACGCGGCCCACGTCCGGCACAGGGAAGCCCGGCGAAGGAAGAAGGCCAGCCCACGCCCGCGCCTGCGCCCGCTGGCCTGTCCGAAGCCCTGGAAAAGTTGGCGAAGTTTGGCCCGCTGGCCCCTGCTGACCTTGCTTACAGGCTTAGGGGTCTGCGCCCCCTGGAAGACCCGGCAGACGGCAGCGAGGCGGCGCAGGAAGTCACGCGGCGCG
>JAGLBK010000366.1 GCA_018260275.1 Deinococcus sp. | reverse complement strand
AAAGTAGCTCTGGGCGGAAGTGGAGCGGGTTCGGGTGCTTTTCTCGGACACGCGTAACTGTAGCCGGGAGCTACTTACCCTGAAGGGATAAACCGAGTCCAAGTTTGCAGCCCAGGTCAGCCGACCAGCGGTCCAGGCATGCCGTGTCTAACAATCCTATGTCTAAGCATCCTGTGGAGACTGCATTCACCTAAGGCTCAGCGCGTGGCCCCATGCTGGAGCTACCCAACCGGGAATTCAATCACAGGAGGTCAATGCATGAGTGAGAAAAATGCCGCTGAGAACCTGCTCGACGCCGCCAAAGCCAAATTGAACGAAGGGGTGGACCGCGCCAAGGCTGCCGGGCACGATATGGCCGCCAACCTGAGCGACAACCCCGTGGATTCGGCCAGTGAAAAGCTCAAAGGTGTCGCCGACAAGGCCAAGGCGGAAGTGCACAACGCCGTTGCCCACCACGAAACCAACGAGGCCGACAAGAAGATCTGACCAGCAAGGTCTGAGCTGTCCCGGCCATCCTCTCCCCCACTGCGGCCCCGAGCCTGTCGTGGGGGCTTTCTTTTGGCCTGACGCAGGAGTAAACACGGCGCAAGCGTAAGCACGGCGCAAGCGTAAATGTGCCCTGAACTTCCTTTCACCGCAGCACGCGGCAAAGGGAACATGCTCGGCGGCATGACCGACCCCAAGTCTCTGCTGGGCGATGTGCTGAAGATCGCCAAGGCCAGTGCCGATGAACTCGTCGACCGCTCCAGGGCGGTGGCCCACGATGTCGCCTCCCATATAGGCACTGACCCGGCCGAGCAGGCCAAAGACCGCGCCGAGGCCGCCGCCGCCCGCGCCCGTGCCGAAGCCCGGCAGGACGACTACGCCGCCGACCTGCGCCGGGTCAATGCCACCGTGACCCAGACCCTGGGACAGGTGACGCAGCACGCGGGCCACCTCGCCCAGCAGGCCACCGAAACCGCTCGCCAGAGTGCCGCCGACCTGGCGGAACGGGCCAAAGAGCAGGCGGAACAGGCGAGGCGAGCCGCCGAGAACGCCAGAAAACCGTAAGGCGCCGGACTGGCCGGGCCAGTAGAGCCTCCCTCACGCGGGAGGTTTTTTCATACCTGCAAAGTGAAGAACCGCTAAACTCCGGTTCATGACCTCCACTTCCCGGCGTCTGTCACGCCGCGAGCAACACCAGCA
>JAGLBK010000365.1:520-1188 GCA_018260275.1 Deinococcus sp. | reverse complement strand
GGAGACTTACGCAGGGAGTCGTCCACAACGCAAGGAAGCACAATATGAGGCCCTGTTGAGCCTTGACCGTTCTTGGCGAGCTGGAGAACGACTCTTCCTGTACCGTCAGCAACACAAAGGCTGGCAACCGCTTGACCTCAACCCAGAGGGCAATGATTACGACGTGCGGGCCTACCAGCAGAACCTCCGCAGCAGCTACGCCACACGGCTCAAGAAGGGATTGAGTCCCGAAGCGTTTGAGCAGGTCTTCCGGGAGCGTGGAGCGCAGGGGCTGTTTGATGCACCACTGGGGGAGTTAAAGCCTTGCTGGACGAAGTTGGAAGATAGCGAAAGACTGAAATAAGTTCAACAAGATGGCTTCCAGTTCGTTCATCCGTTTGTCGCCCCGTGCTTGCCGCTCATGTTTTTCCTGCTCTATTGCGGCCCAACTGCTGTTAAGCTCGACCTTTTCCTCTGCTATCCAAGGCTATCGAAAAATGCCTTCTTCCTCTTCAATGGAAGTTACAAAGAGAATACTGTTCAGGAGCCTCTGGGTATTTACCAACGGAATCTTACTCTCACGTCACCCCTGTCTCTCTTTCGTTAGACATGGTTAATTTTACCCGGAGCTGATTCGTGAATTCCTGCATTGTCATTCGAGTTTGCGCTTCGGCCAAGTAACTGCTCAG
>JAGLBK010000365.1:0-510 GCA_018260275.1 Deinococcus sp. | reverse complement strand
GACCCTGCTTCTGAAGGGTAGAGATGAAGCTGCGAATCCGGCAGAACGCCTGACCTCCGGACTCCGAGCGAAACCCACCCGAAACCTTGCGTTTCACACAGGCCATCCTGATGTCCCGTTCCGCCTGATTGTTGTCAAACGGCACATCAGCTCGCTCCAGGAAAAGCAGCATCGCTGCGCGGTGCTGCTGACACCGCAAGGCCAGGTTGCGCCCCGGAAGTTGTTTGGGTTTCCCACGTCGCTTTGGAACAGGTTCCTGCACTGGATTTGCTTCCAGGCCAGCGGCCACCAGTTCATCAAATCGCGTGTAGAACGCTGCTCTCTCCTCATCCGTCAGGATCGCGGTCTTCTGGGCATGGTAGACCTGCTGCAACGCCCGCCGCAGTTCACCGGCCCAGGGTTGCTGGTCATGCTCATCCAGTTTGCGCAGTTCACGCAGCAGGTGAGCATTGCACAGCGCATGTTCTCCAGGCTGACGGAAATAGGTGTTCCAGGCGTCGTGAACCACGA
>JAGLBK010000364.1 GCA_018260275.1 Deinococcus sp. | reverse complement strand
TGAGGAGTCGTGGCTTCCAAACCTCAGACATGTCCAGAGTTTACAATTCGACAACAACTTTCCGCGTTATCAATAAGCGGAATCCGTATTACTCGCCCTTCCTATCCAGCTTTTCCAGAAACCGGCGGTACAGTGACTTGATCTGATCCGAGAAGCCGTAGCCGAAGTGGTCGGCCTTCCTGACCAGTTGTTCCAGTCGCTTGAAAGGAATCTGCTCGGGGTGCAGCGTCGCCGCCCGTTTCAGGGCCTGCTCGAATACGCCTTCCATGCTGTTGTAGTTGTTCTCGGGCCAGTCGCCGTAAGCGTGCAGGCAACGCACCCCCGCCTCGACATACTGCAATTCGGCGTCCAGCGCCTCGGCTGGCGCGGCGACTTTAACATACGCGCTGAGCGCTTTTTTAGCCCCGCCGACTTTCATGGTCGGCAGACGGCCCGAGGCCCGAAAGGCTTTCTCCAGTTCGCTCTGGAATTTGCTCAGCAGTTCGGAAGTATCGCCCTCCAGTTTGGCCGTCAACAGCCGTTTATTGTCGGTGCTGGCCGTAAACAGGTCTTCGATGAGCACGCGCAATTCGGGGGCGTCCATATCTTCCAGCCTGTTCCGGAGATTCGTTTTGCTCAGGGGCATGGCGTCAGGATACCTCCCAGGTGGTGTACTTCTCTGGCTGGTGTACTTCCATGTGTCAGGAGTACACCACCACTTTTAAGAGTGTGTCGGGTGCAGACTGTCCTCACTGAAACGAAGGGACGTTGCCCAGGCGACCGCACAGAGCAGCGTAAACGACCTCCCCACGGTGGGCGAGGCACCTCACATTCACCCTTCAGACAAGGAGTACACCATGACCCCGACCCCTAAAACCCCCGCTGAAATTCTGGAAAAAGCCTGGAAGTCCGACGAGCGCTGGCAGGGCATCAAGCGCAACTACAGCGCCGCTGACGTCGAAAAGCTGCGTGGCAGTCTGCCCATCGAGTACACCCTTGCCAAGCACGGCGCGAACAAGCTGTGGAAGCTGATGAAGGAAGAACCCTTCGTGAACGCGCTGGGCGCCCTGACCGGCAACCAGGCCATGCAGCAGGTCAAGGCGGGCCTCAAGGCGATTTACCTGAGCGGCTGGCAGGTCGCCGGTGACGCCAACAACGCCGGCCAGATGTACCCCGACCAGAGCCTTTACCCCGTCAGCAGCGTGCCCGACGTGGTCAA
>JAGLBK010000363.1 GCA_018260275.1 Deinococcus sp. | reverse complement strand
GTGTGCGCCGAGGGATCGCACATCTACGAGTGGGAACTGGGCATGATGGCGGCCTTCAGCGGCCTCGTGCCCCGCTTCGTGCCTGCGCCGCTCGGCGTGCCCGACCCCGAACAGGTGCGCCTGGCAGTGCGCCGCAGTGTCTATCAGTCGCCCACGGGCCTCATTTCGCTGGAAAATACCCACAACAAGGCGGGCGGCACCGTCTTGCCACTGGAGGTCATCGGGCAAATCCGGGCGGTGGCCGACGCCGAGGGCCTGCCCCTGCACCTCGACGGGGCGCGGGTCTTTAACGCGGCGGTGGCGCTGGGCACGCCGGTTTCCGAGATCACGCGGCACTTCACCACGGTCAGCCTCTGCCTCAGCAAGGGGCTGGGCGCACCCGTGGGCAGCGTGCTGGCCGGTTCCCGAAAACACGTTGCCACGGCGCACCGCTACCGCAAGATGATGGGTGGCGGGATGCGGCAGGCCGGAATCCTGGCGGCGGCTGGCCTGATCGCTCTGCGCGACGGCCCCGGCTGGCTGCCCGAGGATCACCGCCGCGCGCGCCAGTTGGCCCAGGCATTGGCAGGCGCCGGGTACGCCGTGAATCTGGCCGCCGTGCAGACCAACATCGTTTACGCGCAACTGCCCGGAGCGCAGCAACGGGTCGACCGCTGGGCGCAGCAGGGCGTGCTGTGCAGTGCGCTGGGGCCGGACTCGGTGCGCTTCGTGCTGCACCATCAGGTCACCGACGAGGGGCTGGAACAGGCGATTGCAGTCCTGACCGCCTGAAATGGCCCGCAGACACCCCGAATCGGCGTGGCCTTTTTCCGCGCAGGCCGCTGCCCCGGTGTGTACCCTGTGCGAACGCCAGACGCCGGTCCTGACCGAGCACCATCTGGTGCCGCGTTCGCAGGGACGGCGGCGCGGGGTCAAGGTCAACGAACTGCCCACCGTCAGGCTGTGCCCGGCCTGCCACAAGTTTTTGCACGCCACCCTGACCAACGCGCAGCTGGAAAATGAATTCTCTGATCTGGAGCGGCTGCGCCAGCACGAGGACGTGCGCAAGTTCCCGCACTGGCTGCGCAAACAGCCCCCGACCAGGGCGGTGCGGATTCGCCGGGGCAGGTGAGCCGTCTCTATAAGCCTGCATGAGGGCAGCCCGGCGAAGCCCGCGCTAGTCTGAAAGGTAATGACTGCACCAGATGGACCAACTTCCGCGCCCTGGCCTGGA
>JAGLBK010000362.1 GCA_018260275.1 Deinococcus sp. | reverse complement strand
ACCAACCCGGGCCGTATCGGTCTGATCAGCCGCTCCGGCACGCTGACTTACGAGTCGGCCAAGCTGCTCAACGACGCCGGAATGGGCACCTCCACCACCGTGGGTATCGGCGGCGACCCCGTGATCGGCACCACCTTCGCCGACGTGCTGCCGATGTTTGAGGCCGACCCTGACACCGACGCCGTGGTCTTGATTGGTGAAATCGGTGGGGCCGACGAGGAAGCCGCCGCCGAGTACATCGCCCAGAACATGAAAAAGCCCGTGGTGGCCTTCATTTCTGGCCGCAGCGCCCCTGCTGGCAAGCGCATGGGCCACGCCGGAGCCATCATCATGGGCGACGTGGGCACCCCCGAAAGCAAGCTGGCCGCCTTCAAGAAGGCCAATGTGCCGGTGGCCGACACCATGCCCGAAATCATCGACCTGGTGAAGAAGGCGCTGAACAAGTAAGGTTTTCAGTAGGTAACAAGCCGGGGCCTGTGCGCTCCGGTTTTTTATTGGTGTTCCTCGACTCCCAGGCAACCGTAATGCGCCGTCACATCGCCGTCAGACTGGCGCGTAGACTGTGAGGTATGAAAGTCCATGCGCTTACCCTTTTCGCTGCTGTCACGCTGGCTCAGGCAGGTGCCCTGAGTCTGTCGGGCACGGTGGGCGGTACGGTCACCCCCGACACCCGCCTGAGCGCCTGGACTGTTAAAACCAACGGTCAACCCGCCGAGGAACTGGGCGGCGCGGCCATCAAAGACAGTCAGTTTACGCTGACGCTGCCTGCTGCCGCTCCTGCCTCAGAGAACTTGAGGCCCGTCGACAGCCGGATTTCCTGGCCCGGCATCGTGGACTTCGAGAAGACCAGTGCGTCTGCCCAGGCCGCTGAACTGCGCTTTTACACCTACCGCGACCAGAACGGCAACGGTATGCGCGATGAAAACGAAGCGCTGCGTGAAGTGCGGCTCAACACTGGAAAGGGTGTGGTCTTCGTCGTCTGGGCCAGTAACGACGTGGTCGTCAGTGGGAGCAAGGGCTATCAGGCCAGTCTGAAACAGGGCTGGAATGCGCTGGAAGTCGAAGTCAGAAGTTCGGTGAGCGTTCGGCCCCTGGAAGCCAGAACGCCCCTTGTCATCAATCTCGGCCCTTGAAGCGCCCTATTTACAGCATTTTATAGAATGTTAGTTCGCCCCGGTTACCCCCCTCCCCTTGCTTCGCAAGGCCCTCCCCCGCAAGGGGAGAGGGTCAGAAA
>JAGLBK010000361.1:809-1434 GCA_018260275.1 Deinococcus sp. | reverse complement strand
TTTCGATTTGATTAATTGTTTTCCGGGGGAAGGGAGGGGAGGACACAAGAGGGGGGAGGAAACCTCATTTTTGGAGGGGGGGAGAGAGGAGTAAAACGAAGGAAAAAAGGTTCGGAAAAGGTTTCTCGAAAAGAAGAAACCAAAACGCCTTTCGATTTTCTAATTTTTCGACCCTGGAAACTTACGATTTTCTAATTCTAGCTGGGGGAAGGAAATCAGATTGGGCGGGAACCGGAAGTGAAAAATCCTTTTTCCCCCCCTCATTTCCGGCGGAAAAAAGGTTCGAAAAAGGTTTCTCGAAAAGAAGAAACCAAAACGCCTTTCGCGGCTTTTTCCCATTCTCGAAACTCACGATTTTCTAATTCGAGCCGGGGGGAGACGGGGAAGGGAGAGGAAATCAGATTGGGCGGGAAACGGAAGTAAAAAATCCTTTTTTCCCCCTCATTTCCGGCAGAAAAAAGGTTCGAAAAAGGTTTCTCGAAAAGAAGAAACCAAAACGCCTTTCGCGGATTTTTCCCATCCTGGAAACTCACGATTTTCTAATTCTAGCTGGGGGAGAGGGGGGGGGGGAGGAAATCAGATTGGGCGGGAACCGGAAGTAAAAAATCCTTTTCCTCCCCTCATT
>JAGLBK010000361.1:0-799 GCA_018260275.1 Deinococcus sp. | reverse complement strand
TTTCGATTTGATTAATTGTTTTCCGGGGGAAGGGAGGGGAGGACACAAGAGGGGGGAGGAAACCTCATTTTTGGAGGGGGGGAGAGAGGAGTAAAACGAAGGAAAAAAGGTTCGGAAAAGGTTTCTCGAAAAGAAGAAACCAAAACGCCTATCGATTATCTAATTTTTCGACCCTGGAAACTTACGATTTTCTAATTCTAGCTGGGGGAAGGAAATCAGATTGGGCGGGAACCGGAAGTGAAAAATCCTTTTTCCCCCCCTCATTTCCGGCGGAAAAAAGGTTCGAAAAAGGTTTCTCGAAAAGAAGAAACCAAAACGCCTTTCGCGGCTTTTTCCCATTCTCGAAACTCACGATTTTCTAATTCGAGCCGGGGGGAGACGGGGAAGGGAGAGGAAATCAGATTGGGCGGGAAACGGAAGTAAAAAATCCTTTTTTCCCCCTCATTTCCGGCAGAAAAAAGGATCGAAAAAGGTTACTCGAAAAGAAGAAACCAAAACGCCTATCGCGGATTTTTCCCATCCTGGAAACTCACGATTTTCTAATTCGAGCCGGGGGGAGAGGGGGAGGGGAGGAAATCAGATTGGGCGGGAAACGGAAGTGAAAAATCCTTTTCCCCCCCTCATTTCCGGCGAAAAAAAGGTTCAAAAAAGGTTCCTCGAAAAGAAGAAACCAAAACGTCCATTTTCCCATCCTCGATTTTTCCCATCCTCGAAACTTACGATTTTCTAATTCTAGCTGGGGGAGAGGGGGGGGAGGAAATCAGATTGGGCGGGAAACGGAAGTGAAAAATTCTTTTTT
>JAGLBK010000360.1 GCA_018260275.1 Deinococcus sp. | reverse complement strand
TCCGGCCAGCCCAGCGTACTCGCCACGAACCCGGCAAACAGCCAGGCTGGCAGGGCATTGTCGCCCGAATACTGCACGGTCAGGCGGTCCACTTTAGGGAGTTCACGGGCCGCGTCGGGGCTGTCGAAAATCTGCGCCAGGGCTTCGCGCCAGCCTGCGCTGCGGCTCCAGCCCAGGTCAGCCAGCGCGTAGTGCCGCGACGGCGGAATGTCCAGCGTCAGGCTGTCACAGATAATCTGGTCGGCCACCTCGGTCAGCTCGGCCAGCAGCGTGCCGGTGGGCTGGCTGTCGGAACCCCACCACACATGGTTGACGGTGGCCGGGCGCAACAGCGGCAAAATCGCGCCCTGAAGCTGCTCCGGGTTGGCCCCCAGCACCAGCCGCTCGACGTACAGCCCGCCTGGTTGCTCGACCAGCGAGGCATGAACCTTCAGATCGTCGGTACCGTCCATCACGCCGATAATCTGCCGCCCGGCGTAGCGGCCTTCCAGCCCCTCCAGAGCTTCCTCAATTCGTTTCAGGTGCGCCCGCGTGGTCAGTGCCACGATATTGCCGGTGTAGGCGCGGGTTTCCACGCTGGTCTGCGCCCACAGTTCGTCCAGGGCGGCCTGGGCTTTGCGGACGGTGGTGTCGAGGGGGCCTAACATTCAGGGCCTCGCTTGTGGCTTGTGGCTTGTGGCTTGTAGATAAGGGCTTTTTCCACACGCCACACGCCACGCGCTACACGCCTCACAGCCGCCTCCAACGTCTATCCGGCCCCATCAACTCGTCGGCCACGTCTGGCCCCCAGGTGCCCGAGGTATAATTCGGGAAGTTTGGCGCGGCGCTGCCCGGGCCTTCCCAGGCTTCCAGAATGCCGCTCACGATTTGCCAGGCGTGGTCGACTTCGTCCTCGCGTGGGAACAGGGTCGCGTCGCCCAGCATGGCGTCGAGCAACAGGCGGCTGTAAGGGCTTTCCAGTTGCGCCCCGAAAGCGTCGTAGCGGAAGTCCATGACCACCTCGCGCAGCACCATCTCCTGCCCCGGCGTCTTGCTGGAAAATTTGAGGCTCACGCCCTCGTCGGGCTGAATGCGGAAGGCCAGCACGTTGCGCTCCAGGCCGCCCGGAAAAATGCCCAGCGGTGGGCGCTTGAACACCACGGCGATTTCGGTGACTTTTTTGGGCAGGCGCTTGCCGGTACGCAGGAAGAACGGCACGCCCTGCCAGCGCCAGTTGTCGATTTCCAGCTTGACCGCCACATAGGTCGGCGTGCTGCTCTTGGGGTTGACGTTGGGTTCCTCACGGTAGCCGGGGACTTTCTCGCCGTCCATCGTCCCCGCGCCGTACTGGCCACGCACGGCGACTTCCTTCACGCGGCTTTTGGGAATGGCCTTGACCGCCCGCAGCACCTTCACTTTCTCGTCGCGAATGGCGTCGGCGTCGAAGGCAGCGGGCGCTTCCATGGCGGTCAGGGCAAACAGCTGCATCAGGTGGTT
>JAGLBK010000035.1 GCA_018260275.1 Deinococcus sp. | reverse complement strand
GTCCTATCTTCGGCGCCGGCCGAATGGCCTTTCAGCTGCGGCAAAACGGGCAGGCGGTCAGCCCGGTGTTTAAATAGCGTTAGGCCGGTGAGCCAAACAGGAAAGGGGGTTGGGTGTCGCTCGGAAATGCGAGATGTCGAAGTTACGGTTGGTCACACGCCCCCTCACCCTTCCGCCGCTTTGCGGCTCCCTCCCTCTCCCACAAGTGGCTGACTAACGCACACATTTTTCTAATGCTAGATTACTCGTCTAGGCCGAAAAAATAGGTTTACATTTTTACAAGCTTGGAGTTCATGAGACGTATAACTTCTCGCTCTTTGAGTGGGGAACCTGGCTCGCAGCCATGACGGCAGAACTTTGTAACTGTGATTTCCACCTCCCAGCTAGGTGCAGGACGAGGAAAAACTTCTCAGCACTGATTCAGCAATATCTGATAGTGAGAGGTCTTACATAGCCTGTGCAAAAAAGAGAAAAGCGCGTGCCTGAGACCTTTAAATTTATGAGGAAGATGTGTGCGTTAGTCAGCCCACAAGTGGAGAGGGCTAAAGGCGCTCAGGCTAGAGTATGGTTTTGGACCCTCTACCCTTGTGGGAGAGGGCCTTGCGAAGCAAGGGGTGAGGGGGCCACCGGGAAAACTTGAGTTCATTCCGTTCCATCCTGGCGCAATCTCGCAGTTCTGAGTAACACCCAAGGCTCTAAGCCTCTCAAACCACTTGCCTACGCCACCCGAATTCTGATACTCTTGTTCGGTGCGCTCCGATTCTGGCTGCTGACGGGCGTATGTTCTCCAGCCTAACCTGGGGACGTTACCCTCAAAACAAATACTCCCGAGGTCTTTTGCAATGGTTAAAATTCGTCTGTCCCGTTTCGGTGCTACCCATAACCCCCACTACCGTATCGTCGTTGCCGATGCCCGTCGTCCGCGTGACGGTGGCTACATCGAGAACCTCGGCCACTACGACCCTCGTAAGACCTCTGAGAACTACCTGAAGGTCAACAACGAGCGCGTCGAGTACTGGCTCGCCCAGGGTGCCCAGCCCACCCAGACCGCCCGCCGCCTGCTGAAGTCGCAGGGCGTCAAGTTCTAAACAGCAGCTGAGCGTTAAACAGCAGACCCCGTAACTGGGGCCTGCTGTTTTGTTTTCTATTCCCTCTGGCTTTTGCGTATCGCGTCGGCAAACCAGCGCGTGACCTGGTCGGGGCGGGTAATGGCGCTGCCGACCACCACGCACAGGGCACCTGCTTTGAGGGCGTGGGCAGCCAGCTCGGGGGTGTTCAGTTTGCCTTCAGCGATAAAGGGCAGGCCAACCGCTTTGAGGGCGCCCATCAGCGCGAAATCAGGCCCGGGCTGCTGCGGGCTGTAGGGCGTGTAGCCGCTCATGGTCGTGCTTACGATGTCTACACCCGCGCTGTAGGCCGCCTGAGCTTCTTCTAGCGTGCTGATGTCGGCCATCGCCAGTTTTCCGGCGGCGTGAACGGCTTCGGTAAGCGCCCGCACGGTGTAGGGCCGGGGACGCTCCGTGGCGTCGAAAGCCACGATGTCGGCTCCGGCAGCCGCCACCTCCGCGACTTCAGGGGGCGTAGCAGTAATGTAAACCTGGGTGCCGGGGTGATCGTGCTTGGTCAGGCCGATAATGGGAACGCCCGTCTGCTGCCGCACCGCCCCAATATCTTCCCCGGAGCGCAGCCGCAGGGCCGCCGCACCGCCCAGTAAGGCCGCCCGGGAAAGCGCGACGATATGCGAAGGGTCGCGCAGAGGACTGCCCTCATCGGCCTGAACACTGACGATCAGATGACCGCGCAGGCGTTCCAGAAGGGGGGCGAGGGCAGGAGAAACGCGCTCGGGTTGCATAGGGAGCAGCATAACCGCTGAGCGGCCCGCTGAGCACCGGGGACTTGCGTTACCTTGGGAACCGTGAACCCCAGTTTGATTCAGCCCGGCGCACTGTGCATGGTCGATATTCCCGGCCCAGTGCTTGACCAGGACACCGCCGAACATCTGAAAAAGTACGGCGTGCAGGCGGTCTGTCTGTTCGGTAAAAATATCGAGTCACTCGCGCAGCTCAGCGCACTGTGCGCCGAGCTACGCGAGGTGATGGGCGCACACGCCCTGATCGCGCTCGACCATGAAGGCGGCGCGATCATCCGCCCAGCGTTCTGGCCCTTTGTGCCCAGCGCCATGAGCCTGGGCGCAGCAGACGACACGGCGCTGACCGGCGAAATGAACGCGCTGCTGGCGCGGCAACTGCGCTCGGTGGGCATCAACTGGAATTTTGCGCCCGTACTGGACATCAACAGCTCCCCGGCCAATCCGGTGATCGCTGAGCGGGCCTTCGGAGCTGAGGCCGACCACGTGATCCGGCATGGTCGCGCGGCGCTGGGCGGGCACGCAAGTGAGCAGATCGCGGCCTGCGTCAAGCATTTTCCGGGGCACGGCGACACGCACCAGGACAGTCACCATGACCTGCCGCACGTAAGCAAGTCCCGCGCCGAGCTGGAAGCGGGCGAGCTGCGGCCCTTCCGCGAACTGCTGCCACACACCCCGGCCATCATGACCGCGCATATCGTGTTCGATCAGCTCGACGCCCAGCATCCGGCGACCCTCTCCCGGCCCATCCTGACTGAGCTGCTGCGCGGGGAGTGGGGCTATGACGGCGTGATCGTGACCGACAGCATGGGCATGAAGGCCATAGACGACCACTACGGGCGCGGCGAGGCGGGCGTGCTGGCGCTGCGGGCCGGAGCCGACCTGGTCATGGCCCTGGGCCGCCGGGAAGCGCAGGTGGCGACGCTGGAGGCGATTGCCGGGGCGCTGAGAGCCGGAACACTGCCGACCCTGGACGCCGAACCTAAAGTGCGGCGGCTGCAAGCCCTGGCCGGGGCGTACCCGGCGAAGGCCGACCCGTCGGTGCAATCCGCCAATGACGAGGCGGACAGTGAGGCAGCTACGGTCGAAGCCTGGGCCAGAGGCATGACGGCCTACCGCCAGCCCACCGCGCCGAAACCCGGCAGCGCCGTAGTGCTGCTGGCCCACCGCACACCGCAGCGCGAGACGGTCAGCGAGGCCGCCGCCGACGCCGAAACGCTGGCGCGTGAACTGGGCGAGGTGTACGACGTGCAACTTATGCCCTTCGAGCAAGCGGAGCAGATCGACTGGGCGGCGGCACAAGCAAGTGGCAAGCCGGTTATTCTGGCCAGCACCTTCCGGCACCGGCAGCCGGGGTGGCGCGGCGCACAGCCCGACCTGCATCTGGCGCTGTACAACCCTTACGCGGTGCTGGACATAAACGCCCCCGCCGTACTGACCTACGGCTTCCGGCCCGAGGCCCGCCGCGCCCTGATCGGCTGGCTGCGCGGCGAGCGTCAGCTGCCCGGCCAGTCCCCCACTGGGTTCTGAGATGACCGTGCCCCCGACCCTCAGCGAGACAATGAGCCTGTGGCAGCGCAGCTTGCCTGGGCTGGTGCCCCATGAACGCGCTTTGAGCGCACGCCTGCACAACCCGGCAGAGCTGCTCTGGCGGCGGGGCACAGCGGGGCAACTGATCGCGCTGGCGGCCTACAGGTCCCCCGAAACGCATCCTTACGGGTACATTCGGCTGCTGCTGGTGGAACCGCAGTGGCAAAGGCGCGGGCTGGGAAGCGAACTGGTCGGGCAGATGCGTGGGCGTCTGGGGACTATGCCGCTGGCGCTGGGCGAGGAACGCGGGCACTTTTTTGCCGGGGCCACGCCAGAAAGTGTGCCCTTCTGGCAGCAGTGCGGGTTTCGCCTGACGGGGTCGGAGCCGGTGGATCTGCGCCGCGACCTGCGCGTGACCCTGCCGGAACCGGGACTTCCGGCGGGGCTGCGCGTGACCGATGCCACGGAATCCGGAGTGCTGGAGGGAGTGCTGGGCCTGACCCGTGAGGTCTTCAGTCCGCGCTGGACTTACGATGCCGGGGCCACCGGGCAGCTGGCCCCCCATCAGGTGCTGGCGCTGGCCCGTGGCCCACAGGTGGTCGGCTTTGCCGTGATCGGCACTGGGGATGACCCGGTCATCTTGCCGAGTGTGCTGTATCCCGCAGCACTCAGGCGGGGTTTGAGTGACGCGGCCAGGGTGGGCGGCCTGGGACCGGTCGGCTTGCACCCTGACCTACGCGGCGGGGGCCTGGGGCGGGCCTTTATGCTGGCGGCCATGCAACGCCTGCAACGGCGCGGAGCCGAAGTGATGGGCATCGACTGGACCGGCATTGCGCCGTTTTACGAGAAACTGGGCTTCTCGGTGTGGCGAACGCACCGCCAGATGCGCGGCTGAGGCGCAGGCCGCCCGCGACAAAGGCCGACTGCCCCCAGGGACGTTCTGGAAGCGGAACACCTGTTTCTCGGCGTAATAGCGTATAAACTTCTGGCTATGTCGAAGGTGGTAAAGACTCGCACACCTGTTCCCCAGGCGAGTCGTTTTGATGGGGAAGCTCTGGGACTCGTACTGTTTGCTCTCGGCATCTTTCTGGCAGTGACTCTGTTTGCCCCGGCGTCCGGCAAACCGCTGGGCGGCGGCGCAGGCACGGCCATTGGCATCATGGACCTGATCCGGGCCTTTCTGGTCGGCTGGCTGGGCTGGGGCGCTTACCTGCTGCCCATTATTCCGGTCAGCTACGGCGTCATGGTTTTTCTGGGGCGCAGTATGCGCGGCCTGTCCCGGCGGATTCTGGGCGGCGTAGTCGTGGTGCTCTCGTTGCTGGCGCTGCATGAGGTTTTTCAGCCGGGCGCGGCAGGACTGCTGGCGGCCCGCAGCATCGGCGTGCTGGCCGGGGCCATCGGCTATGTGGCGGCGCTGCTGCCCCTCGTGACCCTGACGCTGGGCCTGGAAATCATGCTCAGCCTGCGCCCGCTGCACCTCCTGAAAACCCTGTTTCGCTGGATCAGTCGGCTGCTGGGCGGCGCGACCACCCGCGTGCAGGGCGTGATCGAGTCGCGGCAGGAAGGCCAGGAAACTGCCAAGGCCCGCCAGGACGTGCGCCTGAATCTGGCGGCCCACGCGCGTGAACTGAGCGAGCTGCGCAAGATTTTTCCGGCTGACCCGGCGCTCAAACGCCAGTACGACGAGATTCGCGCCGCCCAGAAAACGGTGAAGTCGCAGGACGAAACCGGCCTGGGGCACCTGGCCCGCGATCTGGAGAGCTGGAAAGGCATGACCGGGGCCTTTGTCGCCAACGCCGCCCGCGACCTGCGCGAAGCGGTGCTGACCGAGGCGCTGGACGCCGCAGCCGACGCCGAGGCCCTGCTCAAGGAAGTCAACGCGGGCCGCCACGAACTGAGCGTGCCGCTGGCAAGCACGCAGGCCAGCGGAGAACTGGAAGTGGTGCGCAGGCGGGCGGTGCAGGACCTGCAACGGCTGGCCTTCCGGGGCGGGCGGCTGGAGCGCGAGCGCAAGGCCGCCGAGAAAGCACTGGCGAAAGCCGACCAGACCGTGCTGGCACGTGAACAGGTCGCCCACCACGGGCGCGTGGCCGGGTGGACCGAACTGCAAAAAGAATTCGTGTCCTGGAGCCAGCTGGCCCACGACTATCCCGGCTGGCCCGATCTGGCCGCCGCCTTCGACCGTGCGCCGACCAACGTGGCGACCCAGCTGGCCCAGGCCATTCGCACGGCCCCGGAGACCACCCTGGCCGAGCAGGCGCTGTGGCGCACCAGGCTGACCCAGGCGCAGGAAACGCTTTCTCAGCAGCCCGAGCAAACGGCTGCTCCGGCGGCGGCAAAAGCAGCGGCACTGCCCGTCATGGATATGGACTTCGGGAACCTGCAACCGGACCCGGCGCCCAGGCCAATTGTGGCGCCGGAAAGAGAACGGGTGGGGACCGCCGCCGCGCCACGCGGAGGGCTGCGTCCGGTGCCCGTATCTCCAGTATCAGGATCTCCAGTCCTGATTCCGGAAGCCACTTCTTCACGAGGGCGGCACCCCGGCAGCCTGGAGGACCTGGAAGCCGGTCTGGACCCGTGGGACGACGAGGAAGACATGCCCTTCGGCCCACCGGCGACCGGCAAAGCGCGTGGCCTGAGCGCCGTGCCCGCCAGGACCAGGCCACTTCTGGGCGAGGGCGGCGTGCAGGCTGCCCAGCACCAGGCCGCCCCCTGGGACGATGAGGTGGCCGCGCCCAAAAATGCCCCCCGCAAACCCGTCACCCTGCCGGGCAGCGCCGAACATCCGGCCCTGTCCCGGGCCCAGGGAGCGCGTCAGGGAGCTTTGCCGCTGGCGCTGCCGGGCTACGAACTGCTCGACCCGGTTCCGGCGGCGGCCTTCAACACGACCCAGATGGACGTGGCGGCCAGACAGCGGGCCAACCTGATTGACGAGACCCTCAGGCAGTTCAATTTGCAGGCGCGTGTGGTCGATTTCGCGCGTGGCCCCACCGTGACCCGTTACGAGATCGAACCCGCGCCCGGCGAGAAGATCAGCCGGATTGCCAGCCTGTCGAACGACCTCGCCCGCGCTCTGGCGGTGGGCGGCGTGCGGATCGAGGCCCCGGTGCCCGGCAAGAGCGTGATCGGGCTGGAAGTCCCCAACGCCGAGCGCGAACCGGTCACGTTTCATCAGGCCGCCGAAGCGGCGAGTTTCCGCAATACCCGCGCCAAGTTGCCGATCATTCTGGGCAAAAGCATCGACGGCGAACTGATGGTCGGCGACCTCGTCAAGATGCCGCACCTGCTGGTGGCGGGCAGCACGGGATCGGGCAAGTCGGTGTGCGTGAACACGCTGATTACCAGCCTGCTGTTCAAGTACCTGCCGGGCGAGCTGCGCTTTCTGATGATCGACCCCAAAATGGTCGAGCTGACGCCCTACGACGGCATTCCCCACCTGGTACGCAGCGTGGTGACCAACCCGGTCGACGCGGCGGGCGTGCTGCTGGGCGCGGTGGCCCACATGGAGCGGCGCTACAAGATGATGAGCGCGGTCGGGGCCAAAAACCTGGAGCAGTACAACGCCAAGATGCGGCAGGTGGGCGAGGTCGAGTTGCCGCATCTGGTCATCATCATCGACGAGCTGGCCGATTTGATGATCACTAGCCCCAAGGAAGTCGAATCGGCGATCATGCGCCTGGCACAGATGGCCCGCGCCACCGGGATGCACCTGATTCTGGCGACGCAGCGCCCCAGCGTGGATATTCTGACCAGTCTGATCAAGGTGAACGTGCCCGCCCGAATCGCCTTCGCGGTCAGCAGCAGCCATGACAGCCGCACCATTCTGGATAGCGTGGGAGCCGAGCGCCTGACCGGCATGGGCGACATGCTGTTCTATCAGCCTGGCCTGATCAAGCCGCTGCGCCTGCAAGGGCCGTACATCAGCGAGGCCGAGTCGGTACGGATTACCGAGGAGCTGCGCCGTCAGGTCTTCGAGGACACCTTTGTCGAGGCGTACGGGGCCGATTTCGAGGGCGGGATCGAGGCCAGTGGCCCGGGCGCCGACAAGAACAATCTGGATTTCAGCGACCCCTATCTGCGCCAGGCCGCCCAGATCTGCATCGAGGAAGGCCAGGGCAGCGTGTCGAGGTTGCAGCGCCGCCTGAGCGTAGGCCATGCCCGCGCCGGAAAACTGATGGACCTGCTCGAAGCGATGGGCATTGTCAGCAAGCACCAGGGCAGCAAGCCGCGTGAGGTGCTGATTACCGAGGCCGAGTTGCCAGAGTATTTCGGGAAGTAAGCAAAATAGGTCAGGTAGGCCAATTGACTTAAGTGGCCCGGCCCCCCGGTAGTACCCAGGCAAAAAACCACGTCATACAGGGGCCTGGCGGCGGTCAGACTGGCGGGCGGCGGCCACTGGCCCGAAAGGTAAAGGGTGCCGCAGGTTGCATTTTTCCGGGCGGTGGTGTCAATTGGGAGGCGGAAGACCTATCCAAAACCAAATTCTGAGGTGACTTCATGAAGAAGCAAATTGGCCTGATGACCCTGAGCTTGATGCTCGTTTCTCCCGCGCTGGCCGGTGGCGCTGGCGCACCTGTGGGCAAAAACCCCACCTGCAAGAGCGTGGAACAGATCGTAACAGGCAACCCCGAGCTCAGCACCCTGGCGACGGCTATCAACGCCGCTGGCCTGAAAAATGCCTTGAGCAGCGCTGGATCGCTTACGGTGTTCGCCCCGACCAACGCGGCCTTCTCCAAGGTGCCCAGCGACACACTGACCGCCGCGCTGAACGACCCGTCGGTGATGCGCGGTTTGGTGCTGTACCACGTGGTCGGCGAAAAAGCCACCGCCAAGCAGATTCGCGGCGTCCGTGGCGGCACGACCCTGCAAGGCTCGGGCATTACCGTCAGCACTAAGGGCAACAAGCTGATGATCAATAACGCCACCGTTACGAAGGCCGATCTGGTCGCCTGCAACGGCATCGTGCATGTGATCGATACCGTGCTGCTGCCCCCGGCGGCCGCCACGGTTAAGGCTCCCGCCACCGCACCGACGACCCTTGCACCCGCTCCAGCCATGAGCGTCACTATTCCAGCGTTGCCCGCGAGTGGCGCAGTGAGCACCACGGCGACGAGCAGCGCTCCCACGGCGGCAGTGGATACCAGCACGACCCAGACCACCACCGACACCACCACGACGGATACCAGCGCCGCTGCGACCACAGACACCACGGTCACGACGGATACCAGCACTACTACAGCGGATACCACCGTTACGACGGATACCAGCGCTACCGCCACCAGCAGCGCCACGGTGTACGACGTGCTGGTCAGTGACGAGCGCTTCAGCACCCTGCGCGAACTGATCAGCGACGCGGGGCTGACCGACAGCCTGATGACCGGCGAGTACACCATTTTCGCCCCCACCAACGACGCCTTCAACAACCTGCCCGACGGTGTGCTGGCCGCAGTCCGCAGCGACCCCAACGCCCTCAAGCAGCTGATCCAGTATCACGTTCTGGCCCGACGGGTCACCACCGGCCAGATTTCCGAAGGCAAGGGCCTGACCACCCTGCAGGGCACCGACATCGATCTGGGTTCGGCCACGCTGGGCACGGTGCTGACCAGTGGCAACGGCCTGATCTACCCCATCGACGCCGTGCTGCTGCCGACCGACTTCGTGGTGCCTGAGATCAAGGCTGTGGCGGCAGATACGACGCCTACCCCACCCAATATCGCCACCTACCTGACCACCGACGCCCAGCTCAGCACCCTGCGCGACCTGCTGAACACCGCTGGCCTTTCCGACACCCTGACCTCGGGCGACTACACCATCTTTGCGCCCACCAACGACGCCTTTGCCAAACTTGACCAGGACAAGCTCGGCGCGTGGCGTAAGGATAAGGACAAGCTCAAGACCCTACTTCAGGGCCTGATCGTGACCGGGCACCCCGATACGGCTGGTCTGACCGCCGCGCCCCTCAAGACCCTCGAAGGCTCGGAGATCACCATTACCCAGGACGGCGCCAACCTCAAATACGGTGACGCTGTGAGCAACGGCAAGTTCACCAATACGGCCAACGGTAACGTGTACGTCATCGATACCGTGCCTGTGCCCGCCAGCCTGCGCTAAAGCCCCTAGTTCTGCTTTGCCCTCCCCTTTCCACTGCTGCCCGGTGGGAGGGGGTTTTACTGTGGGGCGCCCACCTTATCCGGGTAGCGCTCACTTGCGGGGCATGGGCTAAAGCATCACAGCCGCGCCTCCACATTGCAGGGAGCGGCTAGAACATTTGGCCATAAGGCAACTTCTTTCGAGTGGAACTCAATTTTGCGAGATGTCAGAAAAATCGTTGGTCACACGCCCCCTCACCCTTCCGTCGCTACGCTCCTCCCTCCCTCTCCCACAAGGGTAGAGGGCAGAAGACAACCTGCATTTTTGACCCTCTACCCTTGTGGGACTTGCAAAGCTGCGGAGCAGAGAGGGCCTTGCGAAGCAAGGGGTAAGGGGGCCACAAGGCAACTTCCTTCTGTCAAATGCTCCAATACGATGTGCGGCGCTGTAGCCGGGTGTTCCCGATCAGCCAGCGCTCAGGCCAGCGCTTTTGCCATCCGCTCCAGCGCTTCCTGAAGCATAGGACGCGGCATGGCGAAATTGACCCGGATAAAGCCCTGGTACTCGCCCTTCTGTTCCTCGGGGGCAAAGATGGGACCGTTGTGAATAGCCACCCGGCCTTCTTGGAGCAGAAAATTCTGGATGTCCCCGGCCTGGGCATGACCGCGCAAGTCGAGCCACGCCAGATAAGTCGCCTCGACGACGTGAAACTTGACCCAGGGCAGGTGCTCCTGCACAAAGGTGTACAGCAAATCGCGGTTGCCTTTGAGATACTCGACCGTCCCCGCTAGCCAGGGGCCGCCCTCTTGCAGCGCCGCTTTCCACATCGTCTGACTCAACGCGGAGGGGTGGCCCATCAGCCCACCGACGGCGGCCTTGACGCGTTCCAGCAGCTCGGTGTTGTGGGTCGCCATCACGCCGATGCCCAGGCCCGCCGTGTTGAAGGCCTTGCACGGCCCGGTCAGGGTCAGCGTGCGCGGCTGCATCCGGGGGTCGGCGGCAAACGCCTCGAAGGGAGCCGACGTGTAGCGCAGGTCGGCGTGCAACTCGTCGGAGACCACGTACAGGTCGTGCTTGAGCACCAGTTCGCGCAGCTTGCCCAGTTCCCCGGAGTCCCAGATGCGCCCGGTGGGGTTGTGGGGGTGGCAGATCATCAGCAGCTTCGTACTGGCGCAGGCGGCGTCGAGCGCGTCCCAGTCGATTTCCCAGCGCTCCGGGCCGTCGATGAGCGGCACACTGCTGACTTTACGCCCCAGATGGGTGATGGCGAGGTGAAAAGGATGGTAGACCGGGGTCATGGTGACCACGTGTTCGCCCGGCGCGGTCAGGCCGTTGACAGCGGCGTACAGGCCCGGCACGACCCCCGGCAGAAAGTGCATCCCTTCGCTGCTCAGCCCGCCGAGGCCCTGCGCGGCGAACTTGGCCTGAAGCAACTCGACCAGCGCGGCGTCGTTGGGTGCGTAGCCGATGGGGCGCTCCAGCCGCTCATGCAGCGCCCGCAGGATAGGCGGGGCCACCGGAAAATCCATGTCGGCAATCCACATCGGCAGCACGCCCTCGTCGTACTGGTTCCACTTGATGCTGTCGGGGTGACGCAACTGCGCGGCGCTCAGCGATTCATAGGTCATGGGGCCAGCATAGCGCCGGGCGAAGCTGCGACCTTCCCCGTCAACTCAGCGCCGTGACGCTCCCGATCTGGCCCGCGTCGAGGTGCAGGTGGTGCGTCATTCCGGCCAGAGCGTCTACCTCACGGTGAGCGATGACCATGACGTGCGTTCCGGTACGGGCCAGGTCCGGCAGCAACTCCAGAAAACGGGCGCGTGAGGCAGCGTCCAGAAAGTCCACGCCTTCATCCAGAATCAGCAGGCGGGGCCGGTGAACCACGGCGCGGGCCAGCAGCAGGCGGCGCAATTGCCCCTGCGAAAGCGTGGCGGCCTCCCGGCCCAGCAGATCGGTCACGTGGAGGTGCCCGGCGATCTGCTCGACCTGTGCCGACTGTTCCGGCGACAGTTCCTCACTGAACCCCTCGGTGCCGGTAAAAGCGCTGGCGACCACGTCGCGGCCCAGCCACTGGCGCCCCGACTGACTGGTGCGCTGGCGGATGCCCAGTTCGGCCCCGACCAGCCCGATGCTGCGCCGCCGCTCACTGAGAAGGTCGCGTTCGAGGTAAGGGCGCTCGATGCGGCCACCCAGCGCCGGGTGAAATTCTCCGGCGATCAGGCGGGCCAGGGTGCTTTTGCCGCTGCCATTTTCGCCGGTGACCAGCCAGTGTTGCCCACCTTCCCAGGCCCAGCTCAGCGGACCCAGGGCGCGGTGACCGTTGCGGTAGACCTCGGCATCACGGAGGCGAATCAGGTCGCCCGTGGCAGGCGGGGCAGGCAGCGGTAAAGCCCCCTGCGGCTGAGGCTGCGCCGGAATATCCCCCACGATCTGGCCGCCCTGCACGTACACCGTGCGCCAGTCGAGGTCGGGCGCTTCCTCGGGGCGGTGGGTCGCCAGCACAATCGCCGTGCCCGTCTGAGCGATGTGCCGCAGCACCGGCCCCAGTTCGGCGCGGGCCTGGGCGCTGAGGCCGTCGGTGAATTCGTCGAGCAGCAGCAGTTCGGGGGCAGGCATCAGGGCGCGGGCCAGAATGACGCGGCGGCGCTGGCCGTGGCTGAGCATCCGGAAATCGCGTTCCAGAAAGGCCGAGATGCCGGTCAGGGCCACCACTTCGTCCAGCCGGGCCAGGGCGGCGGGCGTGGCTTCCCAGAGGTTGAGCGTCTCGCCTGCGAAGCCCGCCAGCAACACGTCGCGCACGGTCTGCACCCACTCGCGGGTGAGGTAGAACGCCTCGGCGTCCGGCCCGACCAGCGACAGCCTGCGCCGCGCCTGCACCGCTGAACGCTGAAGCTCGCCACCCAGCCGGTAGACCCGCGTACCGCTGACCGGAGCGATTTCGCCCGCCAGCAGACGCAACAGCGTGGTCTTGCCGCCGCCGTTGGGGCCGGAAAGCCGCAGCGCCTCGCCGGGCCGCACCGTCAGGTCAATCTTTGAAAGGAGGGTCCGGCCCCCGGCGATCACGTTCACATGTTCGAGCTGCACCAGCGGAAGAAGCATGATTGCGAGTGTAGCCGCCGGGAGGCCACCAGAGGCCACCGACCCGTTCGCCCCGGTCAGCCCGGCCCACCCCCACCGGGGGTCTCTTTCATTTCGTGCGCCGGGCTGACCCTTTCTGCCTACACTGGTAGGTAATCCATATGGTTTCTCCGACCCAGACACTTGAACTCCTCGTCTCACCGCCCTGGCCCCCGGTCCCGCCCGGCGCGGGCACCAGCCCCAGGCCACAGCCTGCACCGGGCGGCGGGTGGCAGATTCAGGGCGTCTGGGAAAGCGGCGCGGGGGTCGTGGCGCTGGCCGCCCTGTTTACTTTTTTGGGTGGTGTGGGCAGCTGGGCCATGTTGAACCACGCGCAGCCCAACCCGGCCCCCGGCCACAGTGTCATGAACGACGAGATGTTCTGGACGCTGGCCGCCCTCGGCCTTTTTTCCGGGCTGGCGACCATCATCCTGGCGGTCAAAGCCTGGCACGAGCGGCGCTACGGGCTGCCCACCTTGCAACTGGAACATAGCTGCCTGCGGGCTGGCGACACGGCCACGCTGCACTACCTGCGCCCGTTCAAAGCCGGGGTCAAGGTGGGCTACAGCGGCACCGTGGACGCCCGCCTGGTGTGCAGCGAAACCACGACGACCGGCGCGGGCGACGACGCCGAGGTGAAAACGCGGGTGCTGTGGCAGCGTGAACTCGGAACGTTTCCGGTCTATGAAGGCGTCGGGCAGGTCGAGGCCGAGTGGCCCGTTCACCTGCCCAGCGACGCCGCCGCCAGCGCCACGGCCCCGGGACGTCAGGTGGTCTGGCGCTTGCAGGTCCGCCACAATATTCCCGGTCAGCTGAGGGGCATCACCGACTTCGTGCTGCCCGTCGTGGGCGGCGGAGTCGTGGAGAGCACAGTCGTGAGCGGCAGGAAATGACCCGTACCGATCCGGCAGCGGGCGAGCTGAAAACGGCCAGATGGCCCCGGCCCCAGCCGATCAAGCAGGACCCGGCCCAGCCGCACCCCAGCCCGGACGGACGCGGCTACCAGCTGAGGGCAAAGTGGCAGCAGGAACAGTGGATGGTGACGGTCTCGGGAGGCTTCGCCGCCTGCTACGGCCTCTGGCTGCTGGTGGCCCTGCTGTCCAACGGGCACGGCGGAATCGACCAGCCCGACCTGAACCTGTCGGTTCCGCTTGCACTGCTCATCTTCTCACTCCTCGTCACCGGTGTTCTGGCCGGGCGACTGCGCCGGGAACGCCGCCTGGGTCAGCCCACGCTGCGGCTCGAACAGCCCGCGCTGCGCCGTGGGCCGAACGTGCTGGAGTACTCGCGGGTGTTTCAGCCGGGCCTGAGGGTCAGATACACCGGCACGGTCGAGGCCCGACTGGTCCGCACCGAAACGACGAAAGTAGGGGGTGAAGACAGCAGCAGCTATGGGGTCAAAGTGCTGGACGAGTACGACCTGGGGGCCTTCCCGGTCTACGAGGGGGCAGACGGCGTCGAGGCCGAGTGGCTGATTATCCTCCCCGACTATGTCCTGCGGGCTTCCCAGCAAGACAACCGGCGCACGGACTGGCGCGTGCAGGTCCGGCATCACATTCCCGGTCAGCTGGGGGGCATCACCGACTTCGTGGTGCCGCTGGACACCGGGCCTGATGCCGGATCAACCACTGCCCGGTAGTCCGCCCATGTTCTGCAAGCCGCCTTGCCGGGAACCTTTGTGCGGCCCGGCGCGTAACAGTGACGTAAGCACTGAACAGGAGGCCACCACATGGGATTTATGATTTTCGTATCGGTACTGCTGCTGCTGGTGATCGTGACGCTGTTTTCGGGAATCAAAAGTGTGCCGCAGGGCTACGAGTGGACCCAGGAACGCTTCGGCAAGTTTCAGCGCACCCTCAAGCCCGGCCTGAACCTGATTATTCCGTACATCGACCGCATCGGGCGGCGGGTCAACATGATGGAGCAGGTGCTCGATGTGCCCAGCCAGGAAGTCATCACCCGCGACAACGCGCTGGTCACGGTGGACGGCGTGGTGTTCTACCAGATTCTGGATGCGGCCAAGGCCAGTTACGAGGTCGGCAATCTGCAACAGGCCATCCTGAACCTGACCATGACCAACATCCGCACGGTGATGGGCAGCATGGACCTCGACGAACTGCTCAGCAACCGCGACCAGATCAATGCCCGGCTGCTGGCGGTGGTAGACGAGGCCACCGAGCCGTGGGGGGTCAAGGTCACCCGCATTGAAGTGAAGGACATCAAGCCGCCCGCTGACCTGGTCGCCAGCATGGCCCGCCAGATGAAGGCCGAGCGTGAAAAACGCGCCAACATTCTGGACGCCGAGGGCTTCCGCCAGGCCGCCATCCTGAAGGCCGAGGGCGAGAAGCAAGCTGCTGTGCTTAGCGCCGAGGGCGCCCGGCAGGCCGCCTTTTTGGAAGCCGAGGCGCGTGAGCGCAGCGCCCAGGCCGAAGCTGCCGCGACCCGCATGGTCAGCGAGGCAATCGCCGCCGGGAACGTGCAGGCGATCAACTACTTCATCGCCCAGCGCTACCTAGACGCCCTGAAGGACTTTGCCACCAGCCCCAACCAAAAGACCTTTATTCTGCCGATGGAAGCCACCAGTATCCTGGGCAGTTTGCAAGGCATCGCCGCCGTGGCTGAAGAAGCTTTCGGCAAAAAGAAGTAAGCCGGGATGCCCGACTGGCTGCCGACCTTTGAACGCGTGCAGCCCTGGCACTGGTGGGTGCTAGGAGCGCTGCTGCTGATTCTGGAAGTGATGGCCCCCGGAGTCTTTTTCGTGTGGCTGGGGCTGGCGGCTTTTGCGCTGGGACTGGTGGTATTTGTGCTGCCGCTGAGCGTGCCGTTTCAACTGCTGCTGTTCGCCATTTTCAGCGTGGCGAGCGTGCTGGTGGGGCGCCGCTACGTGGGGCGACTGGCGCTGGGCGGCCACGAGGGCGACGCCCTGAACGAGGGGGCCAGCCGCCTGATCGGGCGCACCGTGACCGTCACCACGCCCATCGTCAACGGGCTGGGGCGCGTGCGGGTGGGCGACAGCGACTGGCGGGCGCAGGGGCCGGATACCCCGGTGGGGGCCAGTGTGATGATCGTGGCCGCCGAGGGGACGACGTTGATTGTTCGGGAGGTGGCGGGGAGTTGGGTGTGAAGTGGGGTTGAGTTTTGGGAGGCTGACATTCCGTTTATCCCCCACCCCCCAGCCCCCTACCCCGGCTGGGGCAGGGGGAGCGGCGCTCCGCTGAGGAGGTGGTCGCGGCTGTGGGTAAGTGGCAGAGGTGGAAGATGCGACCGGTGGGGTCTTGGGGACGAAATGTCCGGTTGCGGTTCCTAGGCCCGTGCGCTACGCGCCCGACGGCCCTCGTTGCTTTGAGCGGTGACGTCGAGAGTTCGCTGTTAACCTCTCCCCCCTTGCGCTGAGTGATGCCGAAAAGTCTCTCATAATTGTTGTATGGGTACAGTGACTACGGCCGTACGGTTTCGTGATGCTCGTCTAGGACGCAATTATCAGCAGCTGCAAGCAGCGCTTGAACGTCGCCTGACGGGACAAATAAACCGCCTGGCCGACAGTCGCGCTCAACAGAGGCGTTTCTCCGACTTCCTGCATAACTCGAGTGTTCATCGCGACCAACTCGCCTGGGGTGTGACCCAACGTGGGCGGCGTCAAGTCCAGCTTGCTGGACTTGATCATGTCCTTGTCGCGAGTGACACAACAGAAGCGAATCGCAAAAGTGGTTCAACACTGCTCGCGATGTCAAACAACTTGCTCAACGTATCACTGTCATCAACGACCGAGA
>JAGLBK010000359.1 GCA_018260275.1 Deinococcus sp. | reverse complement strand
AGCATCGCCACCCGCACCATCGCGGTGCAGGCCGCCCTGGAACGGGCCACGCCGCCGATCGCCTGGCTGGTCGGCGGGCGCGACAAGGGCGCAGAACTGGAGCCGCTCATTCAGGCTGCCCAGGGCCGCGTCGAGCAGGTCATCGCCTTCGGGGAAGACGGCGAGAAGCTGGCGCGGGGGCTGGGTCTCCCCTTCCAGACCGTCAGTGGCAACGGCCCCGACGACATCCTGGACAACGCCGTGCAGGCCGCTTACGCCGCGCTCGGCGGGACCAAGGGCCAGGGTACGGTGTTGCTGGCCCCCATCGGCACCAGTTTTGACCTCTTCAAGGACTACAAGGCGCGGGGGGCGAGCTTCAAAGCGGCGGCGCTGGCCCTGGCAAAAAGTGCTGTGACCGACGCATGAGTATTCAACTCCTGATCGCGCAGGTGCTGCTGATGACGCTGGGCCTCCTGGGAGTCGCAGCGGCGCGGCCCGACCTCATTACCGACCACGCCGTAAAATCTCTAATCGCCCTCGCAGCCACGTTTGTGGTGGCGCGGTTTGTGCCCCGGTTCTTTCTGAAACAGGGCCTGTGGTTTTGGTTGGTCACGCTGGGGCTGCTGCTGCTGGTCATCGTTATTGGGGTCGGCACCGAAACAAGCCCCGGCACCCGCCGCTGGCTGCCTTTCGGCCCCCTCAAGTTCCAGCCCTCGGAACTGGCAAAACTGGGGCTGATCGTGCAACTCGCCTCCTTTTTCTCGCGGCGCGGCGTGCAGAACAAGCTCCTGAGCGCCACCGGCATGATCATCATTACCACCGTGCTGATCATCGGGGAACCCGACATTGGCACCAGCCTGCTGACCTTCGACCTGGGCCTGATTCTGATGTTCGCCGCCGGAGTCCGGATCAGCAACATCGCCGGGTTCATGCTGGCACTGCTACTCATTGGTATTCCGTTGCTGGGCCGCTACGTGGAACACCACAGCTACATCATCGAGCGCTGGACCGGGCACCAGAACCGGGGCAACGCCACCACCATCGGCCTCGACCAGATCGGGATGGCGCACCGCGACCTGACCTTCGGCGGCTGGTGGGGCCATGGGCCGGACGGCCTGCGCTGGCAATACTTCGCGGCTCACACCGATATGATCGTGGCTTCGGTGGGCTTTACTTCCGGGCTGATTGGCGTCATCACGCTGCTGTTCAGTTACTGGCTGATCGTTTCGACCAGTTTGCAGGTGTCGCAACTGGCCGCCCGTATCCGGCCCATGACCCCCGAGGTCCACGGCGCGACCATTCTGGCGACGGGCTGTATGTTCATGATCGTGGGACAGGCCCTGGTCAACCTGGCCGTGGCTGCGGGCAAATTGCCCGTCACCGGTGTGCCGCTCCCGCTGGTCAGCTACGGCTTTTCCAGCATGCTCACCATGAGCGTGGCGCTAGGCATTATCCACTCGGCCATCCGTTGTGTGCGCGAACAACTGCCGGAAGAGGGGGCCAACGCCGACCTGATCGCCGT
>JAGLBK010000358.1 GCA_018260275.1 Deinococcus sp. | reverse complement strand
TCCGATTTAACTTGATTGCCGCACTCTATAACCACACGCTAGGACTTCCAAAATGACTTTCGCAGGAGGTCTATTACCGTTTCTGGTCTTTCTGGTGGCCTGGGTGCTCGGTCTGATCTGCACTTTTTTTCCGGCGGTGCCTGCCACACTGCTCATTCTGATTGGGGCGGTCGTGGCGACGCTCCTGGATGGCTATCAGCCCGCGCAGGATTTACCGGTCATCATCACCTTCAGTGTGGTCACGGCCCTGATAATGGTCGTGGACAATGCCGCGGCGTCGTGGGGCAGCCGCAAGTTTGGTGGCAGCAAGCAGGCGATGTGGGGCGCCGTGGTCGGGGGCATTGTCGGGCTGTTTCCGCTGATTCCCTTCGGCCTGATTCTGGGGCCGCTGCTGGGGGCTTTTCTGGCCGAGTTGCTGCTGGTACGCCGCCCCCTCGACGAGTCGCTTAAATCTGCCTGGGGTACGTTGGTGGGCATGCTCAGTGGCATGGCGGCCAAGTTCGTGCTGCATCTGTTGATCGGTGCCTACGGCCTCTATCACTTCTGGCAGCTGTCCTGAAGGCGGTTTGCTTTCCGGTAGTCGCCGCTCAGGCGAAGCGCTTTTCCCAGACCAGATCGCGCAGGACCCAGCCGCTGCCCTGAAACCGCAGCCCCTGACCCAGCGCCAGCAGCAGGTAATCGCGCACTTCATCTATGTCGTGGCCTGCCGACACGATCTCGCCCAGGTTCAGCTGTCCGTCGATCAGGGCGCCGACCGGGTGCTGTTCGGCCAGGTGCGGGTCGGGTTGCAGCAGCAGGCCAAACCAGGCGTAGCGGTTGAGCGGTAGCAGTTCCCGGCTGCGGACGGCCTGGGACACGAACTGCGCGACTTCCAGCAGCGGGCGGTTGGACTTGCGGGCGGCGGCGCGAATGCTGCGGCCTCCCAGTTCGTTGAACAGCGGCACCTTGCCGGTAAACAGGCGGCTGGGGCTGACGATGTACGCGCACGCCTCTTCCCACTCGTCGCCGACCCGCGCCCACTCGGTCATAAAGTGTTCGTAGGGGCCCAGCGGCGTGCCGGTAACTTCCCTGGGCGCAAATTCAAAGTGGCCCCGGCTGGGCAGGATCGGGCAGCACTGCAAAGCCTCGGTTCCCAGCCAGTCGAGAATGCCGCCAGCAACGATCTCACCCTGCCGGAACGCCACCGTATACGGCACCTCTCCCTCGACTTCCAGCACACCAGTCTGACGTGAAGTATGAATCAGCTCCAGCACACCGAGAATGGGAAGGTCTGAGAGAAGTCCCTGCATGAATACCGACAGTCTATTTCATCTGCCTGTTCAGACCCAAATACCTCCACCGGGTGCGGCCAGTGCGGGGCCCTCACAGATCAGGCGGTCAGATCAGGTGGCGAACTGACTTTGCTGAACATTCAGACGGTTTGCATTCAGAGGGTAAGGGTCATCGGTCCAGCAGCAGGCTTTGCCAGGCGGTGCCCAGGGCGTGGCTGACATCACTGGCGATCAGGCCATACCCGTGGGTTGCTCCCGCGATTTCACCGGCGCGGGCATGCAGGGTCACGCCCGCGAGCGCGGCTGCTGGGGC
>JAGLBK010000357.1 GCA_018260275.1 Deinococcus sp. | reverse complement strand
GAGGAGTCGTGGCTTCCAAACCTCAGACATGTCCAGAGTTTACAATTCGACAACAACTTTCCGCGTTATCAATAATTGGGCCGAAGATAAAGAAACGGCTCAGGCAAAGGCGTGGGTAAATCGCTAGCGTAAGGGCATGACTCAGAACGACGACAAGCGCCAGGACGCCCCCAAGACCGAAGACGAGATCAGCAACGTCGACTTGCAGTTCATGGGGTCCAGCGACGAAGGGCGCGAGCTTCACAAAACCGTCAAGGTCGAGAGTCAGGCTGCCAAGGTCGCCGCCGACCCTGAGAAGGCAGGACTGGACAAGCACGACGTGGTCAGCGCCCAGAGCATGGACGCCAGCGACCCACCCAGCACCAACATGGGTCCCGAAGATAACTGATCCCGCAAACCAGTGAACTTCAAACGCTCTGGCCTCCCCGTTGTGGGAGGTTTTTGAGTGCGGCCTGCCTCCTTTGGTTGGACCGTATCAAGCAAAAGCGGAGCTTTAACGGTACAGTGGCCTTTATGAGTGTGACGATTGACCTTTCGCAGAAGACGGCCCTGGTCATGGGCGTAGCCAACGCCCGCAGCCTGGGCTGGGCCATTGCCGAACAGTTGCTGGCCGCCGGGTGCCGCGTGGGCTTTTCCTATCAGGGCGAACGCCTGAAAGGTGAACTTGAGAAGCTGACCAAAGACCACCCTGGTACCTGGATTCAGCAGGCCGACGCCACTAGCGAGGAAGACCTGACGGCGCTGTTCGCGCGGGTCAAGCAGGAATTCGGTGAACTGGATTATCTGGTTCACTCGATCGCTTACGCGCCGCGCCCGGCGATGGAAGGCCGGTTTCTCGACACCACCGAGGCCGACTGGAACACCGCGCTCAATGTCAGTGCCTACACTCTGGTGTCGTGTGCCCGCCACGCCGAGCCGCTGCTGCATCAGGGGAGCAGCATCATCAGCCTGACCTACCACGCCTCGCAGCAGGTCGTGCCCAAGTACAACGTGATGGGCGTCGCCAAGGCGGCCCTCGAAGCCGCGACCCGTTACCTCGCCGCCGACTTCGGTGAGCGCGAAATCCGCATCAATACCGTCAGTGCCGGACCTATGCGGACCATCGCCGCGCGGAGTATTCCTGGCTTCGGCGGCCTGTACGACAAGGGTGCCCGTAACGCCGCTTTCGGGCGCAACGCCACGCCGCAGGAAGTCGGCAAGCTGGCCCTGTTCCTGCTCTCGGACCTGGGCAGCGGCATTACCGGGCAGACGGTCTACGTGGACGCGGGCCTAAGCATCATGACTGTCAAGGAAGACGGACAGCGGTAAGGCGCAGGCCCGAGGGTACAAAAGTCTGTTTATTTCCTCAGTGCTGCCAGGACGATATATCGTCCTGGCAGCACTGAATGAGTCGAGATAAGTCGCTGCTGGGTGATGACGCCATCATACCCGGCAGGGACTTACGGGATTCATCCCTGTCATTAGAGGTAGGGGTAAGGTATGAGGATTAGGGGTGGCTCAGCCCCCCATACAGGTCAGGAGCTTGTCAGATAACTGTTAGAACGCGCGGCGTAATCTACGTTCAAGCAGGAACGGGAGACACCCGGACACCGCC
>JAGLBK010000356.1 GCA_018260275.1 Deinococcus sp. | reverse complement strand
CTGCTGGAAAATTGGCGGGGCGGGTCAGGTTTTACCCCGGACTGAGCACTTTTTGCACGGTGAGCACCGCCGTTTCACGCACGAAGCCCAGTTTTTCGTTGATCGCCAGCATCGGCGCATTGATGCTGTGGCTGCTGGTGCGTGAGTGGGTAAACCCGCGTTCCAGCGCGGCGCAGGCGGGCACGAAGCGTTCCAGATCGGCTGCCATGCGCGGCAGGTCGGCCAGCCGTGGATCAGCGGTAGGGGCGGCGCGGCGGGCGCTGAATTCCGGGGGAAAGGTGGGCCGTTCCATACTCCATTTCAACACGCGTGAGGCGACCTTCCAATACGTCAGGCAGCCTACTGGGAAGCGTATTCCCCGCCCGCGCCCCACACCGCCACCCGGTTGCGCCCAGCCCGCTTGGCCTCCAGAAGTGCGTGGTCGGCCTGCTCGAAGGCAGTAGGCAATGGCAGAGTGGGGACCGGGCCGTAGGCACTCAGGCCGCCGCTCAGGGTCAGTTGACGGCCCCCCGCGAAGGTACGCGCCGCGATCTCCAGGCGAACCGCTTCCAGCACGGCCAGACTCTGGGGCAGGTCGTAGCCGGGCAGCAGCAGCACGAATTCCTCGCCGCCCCAGCGAAACGCCTGTGCGCCGGGCGGCAGCTGGTCGAGCAGCACCCCGCCCACGGCCCGGAGCATCCGGTCGCCCGCCGGGTGGCCCTGCGAATCGTTGACGGCCTTGAAGTGGTCTATATCCAGCACCGCCAGAAAACCGGCACTCCCACTGGGCAGGCGCACCTGCTCGAAGGCGCGGCGATTGTGGAGGCCCGTCAATACGTCCAGACGTGAGCCGAGTTCCATATGCATGGCCCGGCGCTGCAATTGATTCACCTGCCAACCGAACCACGCCGCCAGCAGCGACGTGACCAGCAGCACCGGCCAGATCCAGCCGCCGCCGTCCTGGGCCTGAATGCCCCAGCTGGCGATCAGGGCGGCGCTGGCGACCGACAGCAGGACCGTGAGCACGGCACCTGTACGCGGGTGATCGAAAAAGACGAAGGGCCAGGACAGCGCCGTGACTGGCCCCACGAGCAGCACGATATCTATGGCCTGCAAATTAGGCTTGACCCCCAGCGCAGCCCCGAAAACCGCCAGCACCCACAGAAACCCGATGTGCAGCAAGGCCATCGCAAGCCGCACGCCCCACTCCAGCCGCGCGGGAACAGCGTGATAGAACGTCCCGACCAGCAGAAGCGGCACACAGAAGGGCAACATCAGCAGGTAGTCGTGCGGCGGATTGATCCAGGTCGCCCACAACGCCAGAACGCAGATCAGCGGCACAATCATGCGGAAATACAGCTGCGTGATGCTGGCAGGCAGCGTGAGGGCGGGTTGGGGTTCAGAAGTCAGGGGCATAAATACTTAGGTGCAAAAGAAAGTAAGACAACACATCCCGGTCATTAGAATTAACTTTACATTAAACCTTCGGGAGCAAGGAGCAGAGCCGCCCGTATACTGCCCGGCAATGAGTCAACCCGTTCCCGAAAGCAAAAACCCCCTGCTGAATGTCGGTTTCAAGATTCCGTTCGACCAGATCAGGCCCCAACACGCCGAACCTGCCATCACTACCCTGCTGGCCGGGGCCCGTGAGCGTGTGGAGG
>JAGLBK010000355.1 GCA_018260275.1 Deinococcus sp. | reverse complement strand
CTCTGTTGCCCGCCCGCACCTTTCCGGCTTGGTTTCCGGCCGCCCTGTTTGTGCTGCTGATAGCCGCCGACCAGTGGCTCAAAAGCTGGGCGCTGGCACACCTGCACGTCGGGCAGCCCCCGGTGCCGTTTCTTCCGGGCCTGCTGGGCTGGGTGCTGACCTTCAACACGGGCGCGGCCTGGAGCATGTTCAGCGGCAGTGCCAAACTGCTGGCCGTCGGGCGCATTCTGGTGGGCCTCGGCATTCTGGCCTACCTGTACCTGCGCCCCCAGACGCGCTTCATGACCGTGGTGCTCACCATGATCGCGGCGGGCGCGGTGGGCAATTCCATCGACGGGTTGCGGGCCGGGCAGGTCACCGACATGCTGTATTCGCCCCTGCTGAGCAGCGTGACCCGCGCCATCAACGGCAGTGAGTTCCCGATCTTCAATCTGGCCGACAGCTGCGTGGTGCTGGGCACGCTGCTCCTGCTCGTCGGCAGCTTTATCGGTGATTCCAGAAAGAAGACCGTCACCGAAACCACGGAAAACATCCGCGCCGACTGAAGGCGGAGGCAGGCGGGCGCAACGGGTCAAGGCCGGGTGCGCCCCCGGTTTTGCCGCCGCATAGAAAGTCCACTTCTCTATACATTTTTTCTGGGTACGGCGGCGCGGACAGGGGCGACCTGTGGTCGTCATTCCCAGCTGAGATTCTGAAACTGAAGCAATTTAAGAGGGTATTTCTAGGATTCCAAGAAATAAAATTTCCTCACGGCTACCTAGAATTCTCCCTGGCGCTCCTGAATTGCGTCTGTTACTCAGGCTGTACCCCGGCGGTTTATAAACAACGTCCCTACTGTCCCGGGCATATTTATGTACCCTTTAAGCAGACGCCTGTGCTCTACAGGCCCACGTTAAGGGGGATGCAACATGAATCACGACCAGGACCGGACGAAGCCGGTGGAAACGCCTCCACCAGTGACCCCAGTGACTTCCATGCAGGAACAGCGCCAGGCCGCTGAGCAGGGCCTCTACTCCGCCGCCGAGCACGACGCCTGTGGGGTGGGCTTCGTGGCCCACATCAAGGGTGAGCAGCGCCACGACATCGTGACCCAGGGTCTCAAGATTCTGGAAAACCTCGACCACCGCGGGGCCGTCGGGGCCGATCACCTGATGGGCGACGGCGCGGGCATCCTCATTCAGATTCCCGACCAGTTCTACCGCGAGGAGATGCAGCAGCAGGGCGTGACGCTGCCGCCGCTGGGCGACTACGGCGTGGGCATGATCTTTTTGCCCAAGGAAATCGCCTCGCGCCGCGCCTGCGAGCAGGAACTCGAACGGGCGGTCATGGCCGAGGGCCAGATCGTGCTGGGCTGGCGCGACGTGCCGGTCAGCCGCGAGATGCCCATGAGTCCGGCGGTGCGCGAAAAAGAGCCGGTCGTGCGCCAGATTTTCATCGGTGCTGGCCCCGACACGCTGGTGCCCGACGCGCTGGAGCGCAAGCTGTACGTCATTCGCCGCCGCGCTTCCAACGCCATCCTGGGGCTGAACTTTACCCACGGGCAGGAATACTACGTGCCCTCGATGTCGTGCCGCACGGTCATCTACAAGGGCCTGCTGCTGGCGACCCAGGTCGGCGAGTATTACCTCGACCTGCAAGACGAGCGCGTGGTGTCGGCGCT
>JAGLBK010000354.1 GCA_018260275.1 Deinococcus sp. | reverse complement strand
ACCCGCGCACGGCCAACAGCCAGTTCATCGGCGGCATGACCATGGGGATCAGTGCGGCGCTGCACGAGGAAAGCTATCTGGATTCGCGCTTCGGCCACGTGGTCAATCAGGACCTGGCCGGGTATCACATCGCCGCGCACGCCGACATTCCCGATATTCAGGCCCGCTGGATCGACGAATTCGACCCCTACTTCGGCCCCACCGGCGCTAAAGGCATCGGCGAAGTGGGCATCGTGAGTGTGCCTGCCGCTATCGGCAACGCCATTTATAACGCGACTGGCAAGCGGCTGCGTGACCTGCCGTTTACCCCCGGCAAATTGCTGGACTGACCGCTACCGGTATGAGCAATGGTTCGGACACTTTTGAACTCCTGTTCTGCAAAGTGCGACGAACACGAGGTTTTTAGCTCCTTCCCACCTGCGGGGGAGGTTGGGAGGGGGGTAACGCAAAGTGCGTGTCTGACGGTATATTTCGGATTACCCCAGTCCTGCGTTATGAAACTGTCCGAACCATTGATCAGTGGTGCGAGTCGCCCGCCGACTGGCCGTCCGCATAAGCCCCCGCCCGCCGCACAGCCGTCAGCGACAGGCGGCTGCGGCGTTCGACCTGCCGGGTTTGCAAGTAGCGTTGCCCCAGCAGCAGCCCCATCAGGACCAGCAGGCCCACAATGCCCAGCACGGTCCGGTGATCGGGCGACAGGATAATGCTGAGCAGAATGAAGTAGACGGCAGTCAGCATCAGGTACGACATCACGCTGCTGCCCCGCTGGTTATTCAGCAGCAGGTCGGCATATTCCGGGCCGTCGGCAGAACGCGGCGGCAGCAGATAGCGCGGCGGGGCCTGAGTGCGGTTGATATCCACGATCACGGCGGTAATGTTGTCCGGCCCTCCTGCGTCGTTGGCGGCATCGATCAGCAGCCGGGTCAGCTGTTCGGGGGGCTGCTGGCGGCACAGCAGCTCCTGAAGCTGGGCGTCGGGCACCGGGCCGCTCAGGCCGTCACTGCACAGCAGCAGACGGTCGCCCGCGCGAACGGGCATCCCAAACAGCTCCAGGCGTACCCGTTCCTCGCCGCCCAGGGCATTGTTCACCACACTTTTCCACTGGTGGGTCTGGGCCTCGGTCTCGGTCAGCAGGCCCAGCCGCACCTGCTCAGCCACCCAGGAATGGTCGTCGGTCAGGCGCTGAAGTTGCCCGTCGCGCAGCAGGTAGGCCCGCGAATCGCCCACGTGGGCCAGAATCAGAGCGCCCCGGTCGATCAGGGCCGCCACCAGCGTGGTGCCCATGCCCACCGACTCGCCTACAGCATGCTTGAGGACTGCCAGATTCGCGGCCTGCACCGCCTCGGTCAGCCGTTTAGGCGGGATACCCCGTCCTTCGAGGTAAGCCTGCGTCAGGGTATCCAGCGCCAGATTGGCCGCCAGTTCCCCGGCGGCGTGCCCACCCATGCCATCAGCCACCCCATAGAGGCCCCCATTGGGCAATTCCAGGGCCAGGGCCGCGTCCTGATTGACCCCGCCCATCCTTTGCCGCCCCACATCCGTCAGGATTGCTGACGCGATCAGAGCTGGGGCGGCAGACTGCATGAGTCTTACTATAAACCTCGAGTGCTAGGGGATACCTGACGGCACAAGAAAGCGGAAGCTTGAGGTATGCCTACCAAATTGCTTCCGC
>JAGLBK010000353.1 GCA_018260275.1 Deinococcus sp. | reverse complement strand
ACCCTGATAATTGCGGTACACCTTGACCACGGCGGCCCCGTCCTGGGTCGAGTACACGCGGCTCTGCATGCCCTGATCCATCGGCGACAGCGGCCCGAAACGCGCTTCGAGCACCGGAAACCGGTAGGGCGGCGTTTCACCGCTCGGAGCCGGGCGCAGACTCATGACCCGCCGCCCGCGCCTCTTGAGGGCCGCTTCGGAGCCGCCCCATTCACGCCGAACTCACTTCCCCTCAAACCAGCACCCGCGCCAGAACTTCGACCACCTGCGGGTCCAGGCTCAGGCCACTCTCGGCCCGCACCTGTTCCAGACTGCCCGAATAGGCGTAAGCGTTGGCGACCGCCACGATGCGCGAAGCGAACGGAATATCCTCGCCCGCCAGCCGGTCGGGTTCTCCCTGGCCGTCCCAGCGCTCATGGTGGTGGCGAATGGCTTTTCTGGCCTCCGACAGGTAAGGCACCGCGTGCAGAAAGTTGGCCCCGACCAGGGCGTGCTCGGCTTCACCGTGAACCTTGCCCAGGTCATGCATGGTGGCGGCAAACCACAGGTTTTCGAGATCGCGCCCGGTCAGCCCGAGTTCACGCCCGAGCTTGAGGCTCAGTTCCGCGACCTGCTGCGCGTGCCCCAGCGAATCGAAGTTCTGGCTTTCCACCGCCTCGACCACCGCCGCCGTGATGTGCCGGGCGGTCTGCTGCCAGTCGTCGCGGGCTTCCATGGCCCCCACCACCGGGCCTATCGCCGCCGCGAAGCGGGCCACATTTTCCTGCTGCACCGGAGAGATTCCCCCCGGCCCGAAGCAGTCGAGCACCAGCGCCCCCACGCCCCGGCCCCGGTCTATGACCGGCACCACCAGCGACAGCGGAACCTCACGCATTCCGGCGGCGTCAAGCTGTTTTTGCAACTCCGAGGAATTGGCCTCATACAGCTCGCTGCTGCCGTCGGACAGCAGGCGGGGCCGCATGGCTGCCCACGGACCGCTAAGGTTCAGTCCGGTCAAACTGCGGGGGTAGTCCAGCACCGCCGCCACCCGGTCCTGGCCCCGGCGAATCACAGCGAAACCCTTGACCTGTGGACCAAGCAACCTGGCCGCGTACACCAGGGCATTTTCCAGCACCCCTTCCACCGAGGGCCGCGCCAGCAGTTCGCCAAGCACCTGCACCACATCCGGCCCAGGAACCACGGAAGCCCCGACTTCGGCGGGCGAAGGCGGCGGGTTATTCTGGCGGGAACGTCGGAACACAGTGGACTGAGTATAGCTAGCCTGTCAGGCCATAGCCCCACATCTGAAAGGGGTCGCCAGGAAGCGACAGTAGGCTTTCCCCGGCCCTTTCAGCCTGCTGGAGCAACAGAGCAGTGTTCTCTATTCTGTTGCAGTCTGGAAGGCTGCCCCGGGCGGGTTTATTATCCGCGCTGCGCGGCCTAAAAGGTCACAGAGAGCCTGGTCTTTTCCGGCCAACTGCTCTAGGCTGGAGCCAATGCCAGCTCCAGTCTCTGCGCCCAGTGTTCAAACCGTGACCCAGCCCATCGAGCAGAGATACCGTCAGTATGCCCAGAAGGCCGCGCAGTGGACCAAGCAGTACGAGGCGCGCGGCGGCAAGGTGTACTGCGGGGCGGGGTGTTTTCACTGCTGCGACATGCCCATTCGCCTCAGTCTGGCCGAGGCGCTGATCGTGGCGCAGGCGCTCGACCCCGCCGAAGCGGCCCGTGTGGCGGCGCATGCCCACAAGGTGCAGGCCAACGCC
>JAGLBK010000352.1 GCA_018260275.1 Deinococcus sp. | reverse complement strand
ACGTTCGGCACATGTTTTGTCAGACTTCCTGCTGAATACTGTCGACTGGCTTTGCAGGCCTGTCACGCGACAAGACAGCGGGCAGGAGCCGGGAGGGAGACGCCCACCTCCATACCAACGGGCGTGCGAACAGGCGGGTGCTCAGGCCGCAGGCGGGTGCAATTCCCGCCGCCTGATTCAGGACACAGAACCTTGTACAAGAACCTTGCGGGGTTCTTTTTTTATGGGTCGGGGTTAACCCCTCAGGTGTTACACTCCCGGCGTGCTTCTGGCTGCGTTTACTTCTGCACTTTCTTCTGGGCTGCTGCCTACCGCGCCTGTGCCCGTAGCGGTGACAGTGCGCGCAGGCGGCATGGTCAGTCTCAGCGTGCGTTATATGGCTCCGGGGGTGCTGGTCAACCGCGCCGCGCCCAATAGTTTGCTGCTGGTCACGCCCTGGCAAAAAGCTCAGGCGGGGTTGCGCGGGTCTGCCCGTACCGAGCCGCAGTGGGCCGATTACTTTGCGGTGGTCGAGCCGGTGCTGTTCAAGGTGCGGGTGCCAGCCAGTGCCAGAGCAGGCCAGTATCCGGTGACGGTGACCGCCCAGCTGTTTGTCTGTGACCAGCACGAAAAAGTCTGCCGACTCCGGAAACTGACTTTGCCGGTGGCCCTCAAAGTGTCGGTGGCCGGGCCAAAACAGGCGGCCTTGACCCTCAACGTGCATTCACAGGATCTGGGCCGCTCTCCGCTCGACTAAGCTGGGGCTTGTTACTGGTCAGCCGTCTTCGTCCTCGGGTTCCAGTTCGGGTGACTGGGGCCGCAGACCGATCAGTTTGTCCGTCGGGGTGCGGTTCTGGCGCTCGTCGTGGCTTGGCCCGGTGTCCAGTCCACTGATCAGCACTTCGCCGCCTGCCTTGCCCGCTTCAGTGTCGTCTGGAATGGTCATGCGGTTGACCCTAGAGCATTTGACAAAAAGACGCAATGTCTTTTTGGCGAGCGAAGCGAGTGCAAAATATTGAGCAGGTCGGAGAATGGAGCAGGTGGCGGTGGTGTTCCGACACATGCGTAATTCGGAGAACTGCTCTAACAGACCGCCAGGAGCACTGCTCCTCAACAACCTTGAGCTTTTTTTTGGAATTGTCCGGTTGCCCGGCAGCCGTCCCAGGGTTGCTACAGCGCCAGGGTTGGTACAGTCGGCCCATGACCAACGCCGAGCGCCTCCGTGAATTTCACCGTGCCATTGGGCAGCATTCCCCCACGCAACCCACCGTGCCGGACGCCGGGCTGTTGCAGCTGCGCCGCACCCTGATTGCCGAGGAATGGCGGGAAGTGGAGGAGGAATTTGTGGCGCTGCAAACGCGCCTGGAGACTGAAACTCAGCTTCTGCCGACCGACCTGACGCCGCTGGTACACGAATTGACCGACCTGCTGTACGTGACTTACGGCGCACTGGACCAGCTGGGAGTAGACGCCGACGCGGTCTTTGCCGAAGTCCACCGCGCCAATCTGAGTAAGGCGAGCGGCCCCAAACGCAGCGACGGCAAGCAGCTTAAGCCCGAGGGCTGGCGGCCTGCCGACGTGCGGGGCGTGCTGGAAAAGCAGCTCTAAGAGCCTATCCGGAAAATGTAGGGAGATTCCAGTTCTATTGCATTGGGAGGGCAGCTGCGTTACCCCCCTCCCCAGCCCTCCCCCGCAAGGGGCTGACTAACGCACACATCTTCCTCATACTCTACGGTTGAGTGACCAGCCGACAAAAACCATCTCAAAGCGCTCA
>JAGLBK010000351.1 GCA_018260275.1 Deinococcus sp. | reverse complement strand
CATGAAAAGTAAACTGCAAAGCAAACTTCTGCTCCCTCTGACGGCCCTCGGCGGGCTGCTGCTGACCGGCTGTGGTCAGACCGGGCCGCTGCCGACTTTCGGTAAAGCCATCATTCCCCAGTGGATCACCGCCGATTTCGACGGCCAGCCGGGCGACGAGTACATCGCGACCAGCAACCTCGAAGACGTGGTGTTCAATGCCCGTGGCGAGGTCATCGGCTGGTACGTCAAGTCCAGTGCGGGCACCCCGTTCATCAAGCGGCGGGCCGACGGCACCTACGATTTTTCGGCGCTGGTCAATTCCAAAACAGTGATCAATATGGTGGGCCAGTCGGCGGTACAGGGCCAGACGGCCAGTGCTTTTGCACCCGATCGCCGCGCCTTTGCCCTCAAGGGTGGCCCGCTCGACCCGGCCCAGGCCGCCCAGACGACCGCGCCCGCGCTGAACACCGACCTGCCGAACAACACGCAGACGGCCATCTTCAAGTACACGCAGGGCGGGGCCAGCGTCACCAAAACGGTGACCCTTCACCCGCGTAACTTCATCATTGGTCTGAAGACCGAGGTGCAGAACGGGCCGGAGCGGGTCAACCTGCTGTTGCCGGGCCTCGGCAAAGCGGACAATCCCAGCGTCAAGGCCTACGCGGTGGGCGGGGCGCAGCCGATCGTGGTCAGCGGCAGTGGCACGGCCACGGTGCAGAATATTCAGTACGCGGCGCTTCAGGAAAAGCCCAGTCAGATGGCCCACGCCCTGATCGTGCGCCCCGAGGCAGGCACGACCATCAACGCCACGCTGACGGGCGGCCCCCAGGGCCTTATCAGTGCGGACATTCCCGCGACCAGCAACGTCGAGGTCTACGGCGGCAAGAACGAACTGATTCACCTGTATCAGAGCGGCTACACCATGTTGCCGGGCCTGTTCGAGCCGAACATCTTCGGCAAGATCAGTCTGGTGATCGTCAAGATCATGGAGGCGCTGTACAAGGTCATCGGTAACTGGGGGCTGGTGATCGTGGTCCTGACCCTGCTGCTGCGACTGGTCATGTGGCCGCTGATGCAGGCCCAGGGACGCAGCACGGCCCGCATGCAGATCGTGCAGCCCAAGATGCAGGAAATTCAGGCCCGCTACAAGGGCAAGACCGACATGGAGTCGCAGCGGGCCATGCAGGCCGAGACCGCGCAGCTCTACCGCGACCACAACGTCAACCCGGCGGGCTGTCTGACCGGCTTCCTGCCCTTCCCGGTACTGATCGCGCTGTGGTCCACCATCCGTAACTTCGAGTTCGACAAGGGCTTCCTGTGGCTGCCGGACCTCGCCATTCCCGACCCGTTCTACATCCTGGCCCTCATTTACCTGATCGTAAACATCGGGCAGCTGTACGTGATGACGCGCAAGAACCCGGACATGTTCCGCCAGCAGGCGTTCATGTACATCATCTTCCTGTACTTTGCCCTGACCTTCCCGGCAGGTGTGACGATCTACACCATCCTCAGTACCCTGATCGGCATCGGGCAGCAGATTCTGATCAACAAGCAGGTCGAGCACGAAACGGCCTCGCTGGCGACCAGTGTGCAAAAGGTGGATGCCGGGACCACGCGCCCCCGCAAGCCCAACCGGACCATTGATGCCCCCAAAGACGACTGAGCCCTAAACCAAAAGTTTTCAGCCACGAACGAAAGCCGTGCGAAACGAGAGCCGCTAGACCAAGGGGTTTAAATTCTTCGGTCATAGCGGCATTTTTGCGAGGTGTCTA
>JAGLBK010000350.1 GCA_018260275.1 Deinococcus sp. | reverse complement strand
TGGTGCTATATCGCCAACATCCGGCTGATGCTCAGACGCCTTGAACCTGCTCGAGAGGCTTCATAAACACGCTCTTACAGAATTTTCTGGAACATGACCGCGTATTCCAGTACAACCGCCTGACATCCCCCACTGATACTTAACCTGTGAAGCGAATTCTTCTTGGTTTGACTCTGCTGTGTTCCTTTGCCACCGCAGCCAACCTGCCTTCAGGCCCCCTCACCCTGGGACAGCGTGGGCTGTCCGAGCAGCGCCAGGCGGTCACACTGCTTCCGGGCGTTACCCTGACTACGATTACGCGGGGCCAGTACAGTACGGCCAACACCTGGACAGTCAATATCGCGGCTGTGGCTGATAAGGCCGTGGGCGACAAGCAGGTGGCCGACCTCAAGGCAGCCGGGTTTGATGCCCGGCTTGACCCGATGCAGACCCAGGGGGTTACCGGCGCTGGCCTGGGCTATATGGTGCGTGTTGGACACTTTACCGCCCGCGCACAGGCCGACAATGTCCTGAGCGAACTGAAAGCCAGAAAGTTGAGCGGTGGTGTGCAATTTACCGGCGAGGACGGCGGGACTGTCACCGGCCCCTGGGTCATCCAGGTCCTTGCCATTCAGCCCGGTGCACAGGCGCAGGTGCGGGACGCCATTGCCAAAGACCTGCTCCCAGGGCGGGAAGCGACCAGCAGTGTCGCGCACCGTCTGGGGGCCGTGGCCGCCGTCAACGGCGGATTTTTCGTGACGGGAAATGACATCGGCACCGAGGGCGACCTCGCGGGCATCAGTGTGAATGACGGGCAACTGCTGAGTGAAGCTATCGACGGGCGTCCCGCGTTTCTACTCGACCGCAGCAGGTCGACAGGAAAAGTGTTGCAAGGCGTGACCACGACTATCACCGTCCGGGCTGGCGACGCTTCCCGGCGGGCCACCGGCCTGAACCGTAAGCCCGGGCTGATTGTGAACTGCGGTAATTTTGCCGGTAAACCGACGGTGAAACCGGCCCATGACCTGACCTGCCAGAGCGATAATGAACTCATCGTATTCCGCGCCGCTGCTTTCGGTGAGCAAAGCGATGCGGGTGACGGGTTTGAAGTGGCCGTGGACGGCACCGGCACCGTCACCGCGACGCAGGAAAAGCGTGGGATGGCCATTCCCAAAGGTGGCCTCACCGTGCAGGCCACGGGTGACGCCGCGCCGTGGCTCAAGGCCAATGCCCAGGTCGGTCGGAAGCTAAGCGTCAGCAGTGTCGTGACCGATGGAACTGGCAAAGAAGTGGCTCTGGCGGGAGGGCAGGACCTCATCAACGGCGGGCCGACCCTGCTGCTCGGGGGTAGGCTGGTGAACAACTACGCCGCCGAGGGCTGGTCACCAGAAGGTTACGCGGCTGAGGGCGCGGCGAGCGCCGCCTCCCGGCTGAATTTCTACAACGGCTGGGTGCTGCGCCGTAATCCCCGGACAGCCGTGGGCACCATGCCCGACGGCACCCTGCTGCTGGTGACTATTGACGGACGGAACGCGACGCACAGCGTCGGGGCCAGCATCCCTGAAATGGCTCAGCTGATGAAAGACCTGGGGGCCACCGACGCCATGAATCTGGACGGCGGGGGCTCGACAGCCACCTATGTCAACGGCCTGATTCAGGGAGTGCCCTCCGACGCGGCGGGGGAACGTCCTGACGGTGACGCCATCGTGGTGCTGCCACGCTGACGCAGGGCCGGGCGCAGGTCTTTCGGAATGACCGGATTTTCCGTTAACGACTTACACCAACACGGAGGCACACTATGAAA
>JAGLBK010000034.1 GCA_018260275.1 Deinococcus sp. | reverse complement strand
TCCAAAGAAATTTTAGACTGAGTGCAAGGTGCTGACCGGACATTCGGCACAGTTCGTTAAGGCGGCGATGAAATGGGTGGGCTGGCTTACACCTGATACTCCCGGCCCTTCCAGCGCGTGCGTTTGCTGAGGGCCGTCCAGACGACTGGCAAGTCGAACAGCGGTTGCAGAGGAGTGATGCTGGCCTCGGCCAGTTCGGGAACCCTGGTGCGGCCCGTCAACCAGCGCACCGCCAGCGCTTCCAACAGGCCCAGGGCAACCAACCCGCGCTGCCGACGCAGCAGAGGCAGAGTATAGAAAACGGCTTGCAGGACGGTATTAGCCACCAGCAGCTCACGCCGCCCGCCGTGCATCGGCAGGACACTCCGGGCCAGCCCGCGCACCGACTGCGGATAGGACTGGTACATTCGCACGCCGATAAATTCGCGGCCCAGCGCCAGACTCAGCCGCTCGCCCGCGCCCTTGACCTGCCGGGCAAAGGTCACGTCCTCCAGCAGTACAGCCTTGACACAGGCGTGCCCACCAAGTTTCTCGTAAGTCGCCCGCCGGAACGCCATTGCCTGCCCGTTGGCGGCGGAGGCGCTGGCATACGGCAGCCGCAGCAGGGGTGCGGGAAACAGGCTCAGGATGGTGTTGTCCACCTGCGGCGTCAGCAGCTGCTCCCCCAGGGTACGGTTGTCCTGCCTGGGGAAGACGCTCAACAGCCCAGCTCCGGTGCGTTCCAGCTCGGCCACGACGGCCCCCAGCGCACCGGGGTGCCAGTGGACATCCGCGTCGGTAAAGACCAGCAGTTCACCCCGCGCCGCCTGCCCCAGTTGCTGACAGGCCCAGGTTTTGCCGACCCAGCCCGCCGGAAGTGGCTGCCCGCTGATGACCCGCGCCCCCAGCTCCCGCGCCAGTTCGGCAGTTCCGTCGGTGCTCCCGTCGTCCAGCACGATGACTTCCAATGCTCCCTGGGCCAGCAGCGGCGGCAGGGTTTCCCGCAGATTGTGCGCCTCGTCGCGGGCCGGAATCAGGACGGAAGCGCGGCGAGATAGGGCGGGGTCAGCAGCGGGTTTCAGGCGGGGAAAGGTGAAGGCATTGACCAGCAGCGTGCCCAGCTTGACGGCAAAAAAGCCGAGGGTCAGGCCGTTTATTAACCTGTCAGCACGCCGCAACACCTAGCGGCCAGCCCGGTACACCGCCCACATCAGCAGCGGTTGCAGTGGCAGACGTGCCCAGGTGACCCAGCTCGGCACGCCAAATTTTTCGGGGCGCTGCGCCATGTAGATGTTGGCCGGGTACACCGCCAGCAGCAGCGCCAGCAGACCCCAGCGGGCCGCCGGGCGGGTGGTGGGGAGCAGCAGCCCGATGCCTCCAGCAATTTCAGTCACACCACTGAGCTGGGTGGCCTGACGCGGGGTCATGGGCGTGGCCGGCGGCACAATCTGGTCGAAGGCGGCGGGCCGCACAAAATGCAGCAGGCCCATGCCGACGAACGAGGCCGCCAGGATTTTTTCGCTGGGTTTGAGGTCACGGGTCATAAGTCATTGTGGCCCACATAGAGGAGACATTTACCCTCTGCTCCTCATCCCGGCCAGCCACGCCAGCATTCTGGAGGGCCAGTCCACCCGGTCATGACGGCCGGCCCGCCCGCGCAGCAGGCACAGGTAGCCGGGCGGCGGCTGGTCGGTGGGCACGGTTTCCAAATCCCGTTCCAGTTGCACCAGGACAGCAGTCAGTGCACTTCCCAGTTTGTCGGGGGCGCACGGCTCACCCAGCCGCAGAAACGCTTCCGGCCACTGCGAGCCGCGCAGCACCACCCTCACCGCCACGGGAATCAGCGGCACGCCTTCACGTCCAGCCAGCCACGCCGCGCCGGGTTGCAGCGGCAACAGCGCCGCTGGGTGCCGGATTTCGCCCGCTGGGAACACCACCGCCCAGGCCCCAGCACGTAAACCACGCCGCAGCGAACGGGTTTCACGCTGCCCCCGCGCCCCAATCAGCCGCAGAAAGGGAAAGCGGGCCAGTTCCGCGTCGGTCATCATGATTTGGAAGGGGTGAGGGCAGGCCCAGCCCAGTTCGGCCAGCAGATAGCCGTCCCACCAGGAAGCGTGATTGGGGGCCAGCACCGCCGCGCCGCGTGGCAGGGGGCCATAAAGCCACACCCCCGCGAGGCTGCCACGCAGGTTCTGCCGGATGGAGTGGCGTACCAGCGGGGTAATCCACCAGTGGTTGAGGCGACCACCGTTGAGCTTTAGCGCCATGCCAGTCCCGACTGCTGGACGATATCCATACTCCAAAAGGTACGGCATCCCGTGCCTCACCAGACAATCGGAATCTGCCCCGCCTCTTCCAGTGCCGCGTTGACCCGGCTAAACGGCCTGGAGCCGAAGAACTTCTCGGCAGACAGTGGGCTGGGGTGCGCCGACTCCACCACTATGTGCTGCGGCCCGCTCACCAGCCGCGCCTTTTTGCGGGCGTAAGCGCCCCACAGCACAAAGACCACCCGCTGCCCCTGCGCGTTCACGGCCCGGATGACAGCGTCGGTGAGCCCCTCCCAGCCGCGCCCGGCATGGCTGCCCGGTTGCCCGCGCCGCACGGTCAGCACGCTGTTGAGCAGCAGCACGCCCTGCTCTGCCCAGCGCGTCAGGTCGCCACTGGCTGCTGAGGGAACGCCCAAGTCGGTCTCCAGTTCCCTGAAAATGTTGTGCAGGCTGGGCGGCACCGGCACTCCCGGCGGCACGCTGAAGCTCAGCCCGTGCGCCTGGCCAGGGCGGTGGTAAGGGTCCTGACCCAGGATTAGCACCCGCACCTGCGAGAGTGGGGTCAGACGCAGCGCGTTAAACACGTCCGGCGCGGGCGGGTAAACCGTTTGGGTACGCCGCTCTGCCCGCAGGAAGGTGGTCAGCTCGTGAAAGTAGGGGGCCGCGAATTCCGGCAGTAGCGCGACGCGCCAGTCCTCCGGTAAGCCCGCCGGAACAATCGCCCGCGACTGTTCAAAGGTCTGGCTGAAGAGGTCGGGCTGGTCGGCCATCGGGTGTAGCCTGGCCGGATTACGCTGCGTGGGTTTCGGAGGTTTGGGCGGCAAGCCCCGCGCCACCCGCTCAGCCCGCATCACCGCCTTCTTCCGGCTGCCGTGCTTAAGGTAAATCCGGCGACATTCGGCCTCAAACTTGGGAGTCTCCCGTACCGCGTAGATGCGCTCACGCGCCAGCCGCCCGGCCTTGCCTTCATCCACGATGGGCGGCGCATAACCCAGGCGGCCCGCGCCGCTCCATTCCCACGGGGCGTGGATAAAGTCAGTCGGCACGTCGGCCAGTTCGGGCACCCAGCGGCGGATGAATTCCCCACCAGGATCCTGCTCCCGCGCCTGCCGGGTCGGGCTGTAAATCCGCACCCGGTTGATGCCCACGGCGCTGCTCTGCATCTGCATCTGCGACCAGTGGATGCCGGGTTCGTTATCCAGCCACTGCCGCCCCAGGTGCAGGCCAGTACCGCGCCAGTGCAGCCACAGGTGCTGACTGGCAAAGCTGACTAACATGGCCCGCATCCGGAAGTTCAGCCAGCCCGTCGCCAGCAGCATCCGCATACAGGCGTCTACCAGCGGATATCCGGTCTGGCCCGCCGCCCAGCGGTCAAAAAACTCGGGATTCCAGCTGCCTTCGCGCAGGCCGTCCATCGCCCGGTTGAGGTTCCTGAATTCCATCTGCGGCTCGGATTCCAGGCGCTGAATAAAGTGGCAGTGCCAGTGCAGCCGCGACTCGTAGGAACGCAGCGAGCGCACCCAGCGCGGGTCGGCGTCCGGGTTGCCCTGGTACGCGGAAAGCTGGCGGCGGGTGGCCTGCACCACTTCCCGCAGAGAGACGGTGCCGAACGCCAGCGGCGCAGACAGGCGCGAGCAGCTTTCCTCGGCGCTGAGCGGGCTGCTCATCTCGCGCATGTAGTTCACGCCACGCAGGGTCAGGAAGCTTTGCAGGGTGTCCAGCGCGGCGCGGCGGCCTCCCAGCGGAATGATTTTGTCGCTGAGAGCTACCCCGAGTTCGCCGTGTTCCAGCACGCCGAGCGAAGGCAGCTGCACCCCACCCAGGGAGAGCGGCGCAGGCACTTGCGGCGCACTAAGACGCTCCTCCCAGGTGTCGGCCCAGCCGTCACGATTGACCATCCGCCGGACGACGCCGTTTTGCGGCAGCTCCTTAAACGCAATGCCCCGCGCCCGCGCCCAGGCATGCACCCGCAGGTCGCGCCGGAAGCTGACCATGTTGCCCGTTTCCTCGTGCGCCCAGAGCGCGGAAACAGTGTGGCCCGCCATTTCTACTTCACGCGCCAGGCCGTTCAGCGCCGCCATCACTTCCCCGCGCCGGATGACCAGCGGCGCACCCAGCCGGGCCAAGTCGTGCGCCAGTTCGCGTAGGCAATCGTTGAGGTAGCTCAGGTGATGCCCGGCGAATTCCTCGTGATGCAATTGCTCCGGCTCGTAGATATACAGCGCCAGTACTAGCCCGCGTTGCGCCGCCGCGTGGAGGGGCGCATGGTCAGCCACCCGCAAATCCTTTTTGAACCAGACGACCTGAACGCCCACGCCTGATTATGCCACAGACTTATATCATGGCGCTATTCTGCTCAGTGCTATCTCTGCCTGCTGGTTACAGTTCAATGCTGCCGTCTTCCTCGCCCCACCACTGAATCCGCTTGGCGTCCACCACCAGCATGACCAGCCCCTCGGTGTCCAGGCCGTCTTTGAACCACTGTTCCAGTTCCTTATGCCAGTGGTCTTTCATAACCCTCTTGTCGTGCAGCACGCGAGCTTCACCCTGCACCGCGAGGAACAGGAAGCGCTTCTCGGCCCGGAAATCCAGCTGCACATGCTTGTTGGCGCTGATGTCCTGCGCCATCCGCGAGTCTTCCCAGGTGAAAAAGTAGGACGTGCCGTCGTATTCCACCTCACCGTTGTTGCTCATCGGGCGCGAGGCCAGGCGGCCATGACTGGTGATAGTGGTCAGCATGCAGAGGTCCATGCGGCCCATCAGTTTGGACACGGCGGAAAGTTTGTCGCGGGACATGCCCTGACCATACCCAATAGTGAGGCCAGTACAGCCGCTCATTCAGAAAGGCTCAAGCCGGGTGGGTGAGCTGCCTCCACTTCCAGGCGAGAGCCAGCGCCCCCAGCATTACCAGCAGCGTGACCGCCGCCGCACCCGGCATCCCCAGCAGCCACATGCCAGCGGGCAGAAATAGCGCTTCTACAGGTAGATAATGCCCGAAGTCCAACCCCTGCACGGGCCGTCGCAACGCCGGAGCCAGACGGGTAAAGGCCCAGCTAAGGGTGCTGCCGACCACCCACCAGCCCAGAAAATTCTGAAGCGGTGCCCCGGCCCACAGCGGGCGCGGGTCGTGCCATGTCCAGAAGTGCTGAGCGGTCATCAGCGGTTCCAGACCCACGTCCCAGGCGACCAGCAGCAGGCCCGCCAGCAGGGGTCGCCCCCCGGCAAACCGGGTCGCCAGCAGGGTCAGCGCGAACCAGCCCAGCGGCACCAGCAACGGTACGCCCAGCAGCGTGGGGCCGGGTGCGCCCGCGTAGCTGTAGCTGCCGAACGGAAATCCGGTCTGTGACCCCAGGTATTCCACCGCCCAACCTGCGCCAAAGCCCAGAGCAGCCATCCCCAGCGCTCGCGTCCAGCCAGCTACCCCTGCTGCGTAACTCAGCGCCGCGCCGAACAGCGCCACCATACTCGCCGTCGCCAGCAGCGGAAACCCGGCGGGCCACAGCGGAACCGGCACTTTCAGCAGCAGCGAGAGCGCGGTCAGCCCCAGCCAGGGCTTCAGCAGGGGCAGCGAGCGGTTCAGCCGTCTCTTGGATTCGGGATGCAAAAAGAGCAGCAATCCGCTGCTGACCAGCAGGTTGGTGGTCAGGAAAAACAGCATCTCTTCAAAGGGCAGTGGCCCGGCGTACAGCCCAATCGTATACCGTTCCGAGATGTGCCAGATACCGTCGTGGATGGCGAAAGCGTCGGTCGCCCACAGGTAAAGCGTGGGCAGAATTGTGGCCGTCCAGAACAGGCGCGGGCGGCCTAGTACCAGGTCGCCGCCGAAAGCCCACTGCCCCGCCAGCACCGGGTAAGCCCAGGCCAGAATCAGCCCCAAATAAAACGTCTGCGTTTGCCGCAGGCAAAAAGCCCCCACTAGCGCCAGCCCCATCAGCAGCGCCGCGCCGCCCCAGCGCATCCAGGGGGCGGCGGGCGGCAGAATCTCGCGCTCACGTCGCAGCAGCCACAGCGTGAATAGGCCCGTGATGACCGTCTGGAGAACGAAGAAGGCATATTCCTCGTAAGGCACATACCCGACGCGCCCCAGCACCCGCTCCGGCGGATAGCTCCAGATTTCCTTGAACACCAGATAGTTGTCCCAGGGCGTGGTGTACACGAATGCCACCACCACCAGCCCCAGCAACCAGCCGCGCGTCCAGCGGTCATCGGCGTTCAGCGCGCCCGCCAGCGGCCCGGCCCGGCGCAGCGTGAGGTACAGCAGCAGCGCTAGCACCGGGAGGATAAAAATGAGGTGATACTGGAGGTAGGTCATGGGGTCAGGGTCTGCAAGAAACGGGGCGTCATTCTAAATCTACCTCTCCGGGGATACCGCTCACGCGGGGAAATTCCACGTCTATGTCTTCGTCCATAGGCAGCTGTTCGGTAGGTTGCAGCGCTTCCAGCTCCCGCTCCAGCGTCTCCACGCTCGGCAATTCCGAAAGGAAGGGAGCGGGCAGGTCGCGCGTGCTGTAGGTCGCCACCCCCAGCGGCTTGTGAATGTCGCGCAGGGCGTACTCGGCCACCACCTTGTTCTTGTTGCGGCACAGCAGCAGGCCGATGGTGGGCGCGTCGCCAGGATGCCGCAGCAGGTCGTCCACCGCCGCCAGATAGAAATTCAGCTTGCCCGCGTACTCCGGCTTAAAGGCCCCGACTTTCAGCTCCAGCACGACATAACAGCGCAGCCCCAGATGGTAGAACAGCAGGTCAAGGAAAAAATCTTCGCCGCCCACTTCCAGCCGGTACTGGCTGCCCACGAAGGCAAACCCCACCCCCAGTTCCAGCATGAAGTCGCGCAGGTGGGTCAGCAGGCCGCGTTCTAGGTCGCGCTCCTGCGCCTGCGGCCCCAGCGTCAGGAAGTCAAAGTTATAGGGGTCTTTCAGCAGCCCGGCGGCCAGGTCGGTCTGCGCGGCGGGAATCGTGCGGTCAAAATTGTGGGTGGCCAGCCCCTGCCGCCGGTACAGGCCGCTGTCTATCTGGTGCGTCAGGATGTGGCGGCTCCAGCCATACTGGATGGCGGCGCGGGCGTACCACTGGCGCTCGGCGGGGTCTTTGACCTTCTGCATCAGCGCCACGTTGTGTCCCCAGGGAATTTGCGAAACAAGCTGTTGCACAATTTGGACTTCAGTCCAGGTTGCGGCAAATTGCTGCATGTACTGGAGGTTTCTTGGCGTAAGTCCCTTCAGGTCTGGAAATTCGGAGCGGAGGTCAGCCGACAGGCGCTCAATCACTTTGGCCCCCCAACCTTCACGCTGCTGGCGCAGCAAAATCTCCTGTCCAATCTGCCAGTACAGCAGCACCAGCTCCCGGTTGACCGCCAGCGCCGCCCGCAGCTGTGCGCCCCGGATGCGGGATTTGAGGTCGGTCAGAAGCGCCGCATAATCGCCCGGCACGTCCAAATCGCCCCTCACTTCCACCCCCGCCGCGTGAGGTCGCTGATAATCACTCGCGCCGCCGTGCGCCCGCTCGCGCCCATGATGCCGCCGCCAGGGTGGGTGCTCGCGCCGGTGAGGTACAGGCCCCTGACGCCCGGCCAGCGGTACTGACTGGCCTCCAACCAGGGCCGGAAGGCGAACATCTGGTCGATGGTCATTTCCAGGTGCATCACGTTGCCCCGGTGCAGGCCCAGGTTCTGCTCCAGCCACAGCGGCGTCTGCACCAGCTCGCCCACGATGTTCTCGCGAGTGCCGGGCGCGTAGTGCTCAAAGGCGTTCAGCACGTTTTCGCGGGCCTCGCCAGTGCGCGTCTCCCAGCTGCCCGACGCCAGTTCATACGGGTAATACTGCGCCCAGAGCCAAAGCACCTCGCCGCCGGGCGGGGCCAGCGAGTCGTCCACGGCGCTGAAGCTCATGGCAATCAGCGGCGGGTCGGTGGTGGGTTCACCCGCCAGATACTCACCGTAGCCTTTCATCAGCTGGCGCTCGTTTTTGATGAGCAATCCTAACCCGACACGGCTGGCCGGCTCGTGGTGGACGCGGTATTTCACCTGCTGACTCAGCGCGAGGCGCAGAATCAGCCCAAAGCCGTTGCCCACGCGTACCTCACGTGCCGCCGCCGGAACATACTCGTCAGGCAGCGCCGCCGCCGTGGTCAGAATGTGCGTGCCAGACACCACGGCGCGGGCGGTGTACGTCTCGCCGCTCTCCAGCCGGATGCCCTGCGCCTTACCACCCGTCACCAGAATGTCCTTTACTGGCGCGTTCGTAAAAATCTGCCCGCCGTGTGCTTCAATCGCCCGTGCCAGCGCCCGCGTCAGGCCGCCGCTGCCCCCTTTGGGCCGGGCCACGCCGCCCTTGTGGTACAGCGGATGCCACAGCAAAAACGGTGCGCTGATGGGGTCAGTCGGCGGGGGGCCGCTCTGGGCCGCCATCCAGTTCAGCGGCGCACGCACGCGCTCCTCGCTGAAATATTCCTTCGCTACCTCGCCGTAAGGGCGCAGAATCCGGCGCAGGCGTGCCCCCGCGTCGCCTCCTTTACCGCTTCCCACCGCCATTTTTCCCATTTCCAGCGGCCCCGGTGCCGATACGAACAGTTCGGCCACCGACTCGGCAAAGGGCGTCCAGTCGTTCAGAAAACGGGTATAAGCCGCGCCCTGCCCCGGAAAGAGGTTTTCCAGTTCGTCGGCGGTGCGGCCCGCGTCGCGCCACACGAACCAGGGTGTTTCGCCGTCGGAGGCGTGAAACATCGGGTCCAGTTCCAGATAATGCAGGCCGTAGCGCGTCAGCTCCAGCTCCTGCACCACCGGGGTCAGCCGAATCAGGATGTGGGCGCTGCCGCCGTAGTCAAAACGGTAACCGGGAACCAGTTCCTCGGTGCTGACCGCGCCCCCGACGATGTGCCGCCGCTCAAAGACCGCGACCTTCAGGCCCGCTTTGGCAGCGTAGGCAGCGGTAATCAGCGCGTTGTGGCCCGCGCCCACCACGATGAGGTCGTAGTCGGCCTTGTGTTTAGTCATAATTCAAGTCTCCCATGCGCTTCAGTCTCCGCATGCTCTAACCACAGTGGCCCACGCGGCCCCAGCGTCAGCCCCGGCTGCGGCGTGGGGTTGCCCCAGCGCACCCGCAACGGCGGAGTTTGCGCCAGCACGGTCAGAATCAGACTTTGCGCCAGGTGCATTCCCAGGCAGGTGCGCTCGCCGCCGCCAAAGGGGAGGTAAGCCCAGGCGGGCGGCTTGCTCGTCCAGCGTTCGGGCCGGAAGCTCTGCGGGGCGTCCCACAGTGCAGCGTCACAGCCCGACAGATACGGCGAATACAGCGCCAGCGTGCCTTTTGGGATGTGAACGCCCTCCCACACCAAATCCCGGCTCACCCGTCGGCTGCCCATCCAGCCGGGCGGATAGAGCCGCAGCACTTCCTTCAGCAGCGCGGGATGGTGCTGGGGCGTATGCCATTGCGGAGAACGGGCCGCGTACCACAGGCAGTAAGCCAGCGCGTGCGTGACGGTATCGTGCGCCGCTGCCAGCGAAATCCGGGCTTCTGTCAGGCCGTCTGGAACACCCAGCAGAAAAGTCAGCAGGTCGGGACGTGGCGCACTCCGGCGCAACTGGGCCAGCCGCCGCAATTCAGCGTCCACCCGGCGGCGGGTCAGCGGTTGCGGCAGCATCGGCACCGGAAACGGGCGGCGCAGCGGGGCCAGAAAGGTGTGCAGCAGTTCTTCGTCAAACTCGCCGGAAAAGTACGCGGCATTCAGCATCTTCAGCGCGGCAAGGTCGGCCCAGGCCAGGGCGTCAAATTGCTGGGGAATGGGCGGCATGGCAACGCGCATCACCTCGGTCAACCTGCCCACTTCCAGGCGCGAGAAACCGGGATTCAGCTCGCGCCGCCGCCCGGCATGTTCCGGCGCGTCGGTCAGGATGATGCCGCCCGACAGGTGAGGCACCAGCCGCGAGAAGCTGCCCGCGCTGCGGAAGGTGTCTAGGTCGCCCAGCAGCTTTCTATTCCACGCCGGCGAGAAGCCCACCACCGCGCCTAGCCCCAGTTGCAGCCCGAACAGGCCCCGGCTGCCCACCAGCGCTGCGCCTTCCTCCAGCAGTGGCAGAGGTTCCGCGCCCCAGCGGGGGAGGTGGCCCAGCCTGCCGTCGGCGCGGGGCATGGGCAGCGCCCTCACCCGTAACGCCCTTTCCACACTTTCTTCTGCGTGGCGTACTCGGCGTTAGCTTCCGCCTCGTCCCATTTCGCTTTGAAAATCCGGGCCGCCTCGGCCTTGACCGGGTCTTCGGGCTGGCGGGGCAGTTCGGCGCGGCCATGCGCTCCCGACTGGCCTTTTTTGTCGTCGGGGACGGGGCCGTCGTACTTTTTGCCGCCCTTGTGATTGGCATAGCGGCGGGCGCGGGTGTAACCCATCTGGAGGAATTTGCGGGCCATATCCGCCCCCACGAAGTCCCCGACAGCCAGATATTCCAGAAATAGCCCGTAGATTGTTTCGCTGCTTTCGCGTGCCTTTTCAGGCGTGGCGAACTTCCAGTGGGGCAAAATCTCGCCCTTGTAAGGCTGCACCAGCAGCACGCCCTGTTCCCCGATGCCGACCCGGTACAACTCCGGCTGCTCTCGCAAGTCCAGTTCGGCGTAGTCCAGGGTGTAGTCAAACTTCGGGCGCGGCACGCTTCTCCTTTTGTAGCAGGGCAAATTCTACCTGCCCGAAGCGGGCGGCGTGGGTCAGATGCAGCCCCGGCATCTGCCGCTCAATCCAACCCAGGTCGGGGAGGGTCAGGCCGCCCAGCCGCGCCAGAATCCGCTGGCCCAGGCCGCCGCCACTCGCCGCGTACATCAGCCACAGCTGCCCGCCGGGTTTCAGCAGCCGCGCCGCCTCGCGCAGCAGAGCCGCCGGGTCAGCCGTCTCGTTGAGGGTCGCGCCAACCGTCAGGCCGTCGTAGCCTTCGGCGTCCAGGCCGGTCTTTTCGGCGTTCAGACGGAGCCAGTTCACCGCACCCCTCTCCCGCCGCCGCGCCGCCTCCAACATGGCCGGGCTGATGTCCAGCGCGTCCACCCGGCATCCGGCCCGCGCCAGTACGCCAGCGTAAAAGCCCGTGCTGGTGCCGATATCCAGCCAGTGTTCGCCCGACTTGGGTCGCGCCAGTCCCAGAAAGAGCCGCCCTTCCCGCTCCAGACTGAACTTTTCGCCGCTGAGCAGCGTCAGCGAACGCGCCCGCCACCAGCTGTAGCCCCAGGCGGTCAGCGGCACAAAATTGCTGCGCTGGGCGGGGGTCAGGCGGGTCATGGGACCACCTCCCCGCGTTCCAGCTCGCCCACCCAGCCGCGCAGCCACTCCAGGTCGGCGCGGGTCAGGGCCAGGATGCGGGCGGTGGAGAGTTTGACGCCCCCTGTCAGTTCGGGCAGCTCCAGCAGGCGCTCCTGAATCGCCACGCGAGCTTCCAGTTTTGTCAGCCGCTCACGCAGGGCCGTCAACCGCTCGGCGGCGGGCAGGTGCTCGCAGAACATGATGGACACGCTGCCCGGCACAATCAGGATTTCCTCGTGCCGCAGTTGCGCCGCCAGCAATTTCAAAAAGTGCGCGTGGCCTTCCTCGGTCAGCCGGTAGACCTTTCGGGTGGGCCGCGCCCCGTGCTGCACAGTGTGGCTGGCAATCAGGGCGTGCTGCTCCAGCCGGTCGAGCAGCTGATAGGCCGTCGCCTTCTTGAGGTCGATCACGCAGCCCAGTTGCCGCTCGATAAAGTCGTTGATTTCGTAGCCATGCCGCTCCTGCGAGGTCAGCAGGCCCAGCAGCAGCAGCACCCGCTCATCGTCAGGAAGGGGAGGCAGGGAAGTGAGGTCAGTCATAGTTCCTGAATTGTAATTAGTTAAATTTGACTATTCAAGAGCAGATGTTTAGATTGTGGGCATGAAAAAACGTCAGCTTCTGCTTCCCCTTGCCCTTATCGCCCTGGGCGGCGTCCTGCTGGGCAGCTGTGCGCCTGCCCAGACCGCCCGGCCCGGAGCCGACGGCTACACCTTGCGCCCCGCCCTGAGTGGCGAGCGCCGCACCCTGAATCTCCCCGGTTTCGGCAAGGTCGTCTATTACGCCGACTCGCGTGGCACGGGTCGCCCGCTGGTGCTGGTTCACTCCATCAACGCGGCAGGCAGCGCCTACGAGATGAAACCCGTGTGGGACGCCTACGCTGGCACCCGCCCGGTCTACGCGCTGGAATTCCCTGGCTTTGGCAGCAGTGACCGCCGCGACGTGGGGTACACCCCCGAACTGATGACCTCGGCCCTCCGGGCGCTGTTAGCCGAACTGAACACCGACGTGGACGTGGTCGGCCTGAGCCTGGGCAGCGAATTTGCCGCCCGCGCCGCCCTGGGCGAGCCGCGTATCAAATCGCTGGCCCTGCTCTCGCCCAGCGGCTTTGGCAAGCCCAAAGGCCCCAGCCAGAGCGCGACCAGCAGCGACGGCGGCCAGCAGCTCTATAACCGCCTGAACTCCATTGGCAACGCGCTGTACGCCACGTTGCGTACCCGCCCCAGCATCCACTATTTCCTGAGCCGCAGCTTCCGGGGGCCGGTGCCCGGCGACCTGATTGACTACGCTATGGATACCACCCGCCAGCCCGGAGCCAAGTACGCGCCGCTGTACTTCGTGAGTGGCCGCCTCTTCACGCCCGACGCTTACGGCGACCTGTACAGCAAACTGACCACGCCCACGCTGGTGCTGTACGACAAAGACGGCTTCGTGTCCTTTGACCGCCTGCCGCTGTTCGCGCAGCAGCCCAACGCCACGGTGGTCAGGATTCCGGATACCGACGGCCTGCCCCACTGGGAAAAGATGAGCGAGACGAAGGCCGCACTGGACGCTTTCTGGGCTAAAATCAAGTAATTCTCGGCCTTTCCTTCCTTCCCCCTGCGGAGACTTTATGCCCTCACACCCGCTTGCCCCGCTCACCATCAGCCCGCCCACCTCCGCCCTCAACTGGTGCCGCGAAGTTACGCGCACGCACAGCCATACCTTTTACCGGGGTTCGCTGCTCTATCCGCCCGGCCAGCGTGAGGCCGTCTGGGCGGTGTACGCGGCCTGCCGGGTTGGGGATGACATCGCCGATTCGGGCAGACCCGTAACTCAGGCACAGACCGACCTGGACGGCTGGTGGGCGCAGGTGCAGGCCGCGCACGCGGGCGAGGTGGGTCAAAACGAAATGGGGCAGGCACTGGCCTGGGCTTTTGCCCGTTACCCGGTGCCGCTTTCGGCTTTCGCGGAGCTGTACGCGGGCTTCTGCATGGATTTGGCCGGGCAGCACTACTCCACGCTGGCCGACCTGGAACTGTATTGCCGAAGGGTCGCGGGCGTGGTGGGCTTCATGATTGCGCCCATCGGGGGCTACCGGGGCGGCAAGGACACCCTGCGGGCGGCGCTGGCGCTGGGCAAGGCCATGCAACTGACCAACATCCTGCGCGACGTGGGCGAGGATTTGCGGCTGGGCCGTCTGTACCTGCCCGCCGAGTTGCTGGACGAATACGGCGTGGATGTGGCCGACCTGCAGGCGGGCCGAGTCACGTCACAGTATCGGGCGCTGCTGCAACATCTGACTGCCCTGGCCCGCGAGTGGTACGCCCAGGGCTGGCGGGGCATCCCGCAGCTGGAAGGCCGGGCGAAATATGGGGTGGCGGTGGCGGCCCGCCTCTACGCCGAGATTCTGGACGAGGTGGCGGCGAATAACTACGACAACCTGACGCAGCGGGCCTACGTAGCCGGGCGGCGCAAGCTGTGGCTCACGCTGCACGAACTGCACGAACACCACCCCAGGCCCGACCTCTGCCCGCTCAACTGGGTCGCCGGGAGCTACGCCCGCCTGCGCTCGGCGCGGCCATAATCGCCTCTGTCAGGGCTTATTCGGAGGCCATCATCAGTGTGCCTGCTCCAGAGAGTCCGCCTGTTCATCCTTCCGTATTCACTCTGCAATACGGCGCAGACGCACCCGCGTGATTTTCAGCCCGGAGACTTCCTCTGCCGTCAGATCGACGCCCTGGACATGCACGGTCACGCCGGGCGCGGGCACCGTTCCGGTTTCGGCCAGAATCAGCCCGGCGATGGTCGAAACCTCGCCGCTTTCCAGGGGCAGGCCGTAATCCTCGCGTAGTTCGCTCAACGGGACTTCGCCGTCGAGGGTCAGCGAGCCGTCGCCGTTTTCCTGAATCCAGAAGCTGCTGATCTCCTCTTCCTCGTCCATCACGTCGGCAATCAGGTCGTCCATCGTGACGAAGCCCAGGGTGCCGCCGAATTCATCGACCACCAGCGCCGCGTGTACCTGCTCGCGCTTGAACAGGGAAAGCAGTTCCTCGGCGGTCGCGGTGGCTGCCACGCTGGGCAGCGGACGCGCCAGGCGGCCCAGGTCAGGCGTGCGCCCGGCGGCCTGCGCCCGCATGAAGTCCTTGATGTGCAGCACGCCGACGATGTGATCCAGGTTGTCCTCGAACACGGGATACCGGCTGCGCGGCGACGCGGCGATGCGGGCGGTGATTTCGTCTGCCGGGGCGCGGACGCTCAGCACTTCCATGCGGCTGCGCGAGGTCATCAGTTCCTCGGCGGTGCGTTCTTCGAGTTCAAAGATGTTCTGAATCAGGTCGCGCTGCACATCGCCCAGCTGTCCGCTGTGGGCGACTTCTTCGGTCACGATGGCGAGTTCCTTGGAGGTGTACAGGGTGGCCGATTTATCCGGCTCGGGGATTCGCAGTAGCCGCATCAGGCCCAGGGCCATGAAGTTCAGCACGATCACGAAGGGCCGGAACACCAGCCCGAAGAGGCGCATCAGCGGATTGATGGTCAGGCTCATGCGCTCGGGCGCTTGCAGGGCCAGTCCCTTGGGAATCATCTCGCCAAAGACGACATGCATGAACGTAATCAGGCTCAGCGCAATGATAAAGGCGACGGTGTGAGCCGCGTCGTGGCCCAGGCCCAGCCGCCCGAAGGGGCCGTGCAGCCAGCGGGCCACCGAGGGTTCGCCGTACATCCCCAGCCCGATACTGGCGAGCGTAATGCCGAGCTGCGCTACAGCGATATAGCCGTCTTTTCCGGTTGGGCGGTCGAACACCCCCAGCAGCCAGCGGGCCGCGCCGCTTCCGTTGTCGGCCAGGGTTTGCAGGCGGCTGCGTTTGGCCGCGACCAGCGCGAATTCAGCCGCCACGAACAGCCCGTTCAGGATGATGAGGCCAAGGATCGCCAGAATGGGCACTATGACGGACTGCATCATGCCTGGCCCTCCGGCAGGTTGAAGCTGGCCCGGCGGATCGCGCGGCGTTCGACGGCGTCTACACGCAGTTGCAGGCCAGAGGGTTCGAGGACCACTTCGTCACCGACCAGCGGCAGGCGGCCCAGCTCCAGCCACAGCAGCCCGCTCACGGTATCGACCTCATCGGTGGGCAGCCCGAGCCTGAAGCGGCTGTTGAGGTTTTCGAGCAGCACGTCACCGCGCACGCTCACGCGCTGACCGGAGACGCTGATGGGTTCTTCCTCGTGGTCGAATTCGTCCTGCATCTCGCCGAAGATCTCTTCCAGGGCGTCTTCCAGCGTGACCATCCCGATGACCGTGCCGTACTCGTTGACCACCAGGGCGCTGTGCCTGCCGCTCTCGCGCAGATGCGTCCACAGGCCGGGCACGCTCATCACCTCCGCCACGATCAGGGGCGTCACCATCGTGCTCGTCACCGGAGCCAGGGGGGTGCGCTGCGCCGCGAGAAACAGGCGGCGCAGATGCACCACGCCGATGATGTCGTCGCCCTGCGTGACCGGAAACCGCGAGTAAGGGCTGCCCGCCAGACTCCGCAGGGCGTCGGCCACGGGCACCTCAGCCGGAATGGTCAGTAGTCTGGTGCGGGCCGTCATGATTTCGCGCACCACCCGGTGATCCACGTTCAGCACGCCCGCGAGCATGTCGCGTTCCTCGGCGTCGATCAGGCCGCCCGCCGCGCTCTCGCGGTACAGGCCCTCCAGTTCTTCGGGGGAATGGGCGTGGGCATGGGTATGGTCGGCGTTCAGCTTCAGGGCCTTCATCAGTGCGAAAGCCGTGCCGTTGAACAGCAGGATCAGCGGCATAAAAAGCCACTGGCTGAGCTGCATCGGCGCCAGGGTCGCCAGGGCCAGCCGCTCGGGGTAACGCAGGGCCACCGTCTTGGGCAGCAGCTCTCCCAGCACCACCTGCAGCACCGTGATGACCACCAGCACGATCAGAATGGCGACCGCTTCACCGGCTTCCCCGAAATAGGGGCTCAGCAGCGGAGCCAGTTGCGCCTGACCGTAAGACCCCGCCACCAGACTGGAGAGCGTAATGCCCACCTGACAGGCCGCGACGTAGTTGTCGAGCCGCTTGGGGTCCTTAAGGATGTACAGCAGCCGGGCCGCCGCCTCGTTGCCTGCTTCGGCGGCTTCCTGCACCCGCGAGCGGCGTGACCCGACGGTGGCGAACTCGGCCGTGACATAGAGCGCATTGATGGCGACCATGACCAGAATGAGCAGGACAGGAATCAGGGCGTTCACAACGGCCCACCCGGGGTGAGAAGTACCGTAGGACAAACTAGGCTGAACAAGAATTCTCCTCGGGGTCGTTTGCGGCGAAACTATTGATAACGCGGAAAGTTGTTGTCGAATTGTAAACTCTGGACATGTCTGAGGTTTGGAAGCCACGACTCCTCACC
>JAGLBK010000349.1 GCA_018260275.1 Deinococcus sp. | reverse complement strand
GCATATCCCAGCCGCCGAAGGGCACCATTCTGGCCCCGGCCTGCAAATGGGCCGCGTGCAGCGGCGTGCGCTTCAGCGGCGTCGAATCGGTTTCAGTCACAGGAAAACTCTAAGCGACGTGGTTTAGCAGTGTCCGGGCCGCCGGGACGAATGGAACTAAGCGAACGCAAAAGCATACGCTGCCGTCTCCACTCACCACTCACCCCTTACGCCAGGTCGTTCAACACCTCCGCCAGTTCCTTCTTCACGCAGGTAAACATCGGCGTGTCCTGCAAGGTAAAGTTGCTGGCCTCGGTGTAGCGCAGGCGGTGTACCAGGTCCACGAATTCCTGCGGGTAGTCGCTGTCGAAGCTGACCACAAATTCCTGGTCGTCGATGCCGTAGCTGTAGCTGGTGTTGATTCGCACGCCCTTGAACGGCTCGGAGGCGTAGATGTGCTCGTCCATCATGCCCTGGCGGGCGTGGGGGGTCAGGTCGTACCAGGCCCGCGTCTTGATGAACGGGTAAATAAACAGGTATTTGCCCTGTCCCGGCAGAATTTCCATGCCGTGGCCGCTGCCTTCCACGCGGTTGACATACTGGCTGCGCTTTTGCATGGAAGTGTAAGTCTTGGGCTGGCTCAGATACCCCATCAGGCGGGTACGGTTCAGGCGGGCCTGGGCCTCCTGAAATTCGCGCACGTCGAAGGCGATGCGCCACAGCATAAAGTCCACGTCGCCGCGCAGCCCGACCAGCGAGTAGCTGCGCTGAATGTGGCCCTTCTCAGCGGGGGCGTCCGTGACCCAGCCTTCTACAGCGGCGGCGAACTCGGCCTTGATTTCGTCGCGCTCGGCTTGCGGCAGGCGGCGAAAGGCGGGGTCAAGTTTGAAAAAGCTGTAATTCAGAAACTGGCGGTTGGCGCGGTCAGGTTCCTTCTGGGTGACCTGCCCGCTGGGGTCAAGGTCTACCATGCGCTTGGGGCGTCCAGGGCCAGCTTTGGGGGCGGCGTTCTGTGGGCCGGAAGGCTGCATGGGCTGAGCTGGCTGCTCGGGCATAGGCTTATTCTGTTCGTCGCTCATACCCTGCACTATTTCACTGCGAAGGGGGGATGTTTTACCCCGTCCGAACGGTCAGGCGACGCCGCGACTGGTCCCGGCGACTGCATCCCTCCGGCAGAAGGTCAAGCTCAAGCCTGTCCAGCAGGCCCTGAACTGCTCCGGTTGCATAAATTTGACATTTCCTGTATTCCAGGCTATTCTATATCTATCACCGTCCACGAAGGGCGGATTTTTTGTTATGGCCCCTTTAGAACAGCTCAGGATACGCTGGGGGCATGCTCAAGCACGTTTCGTTTCTGACCCATGATCTGAATGCGGCGCTGGCCTTTTACGAGAGGCTGGGTGGCGTCACCGAGAAGAACCTGACCACCGGCGAGGGCTTCCGGCGCGGGGTGATTCGCCTAGGCGAAGGAAAACTGCAATTTTTCGAGGTGCCGGGCGAACAGCCGCGTCCCCACTCGCACTGGGCCGAGCATATAGCCGTCCACGTGAAGGGCCTGCGCGACCTACTGCCCCGGCTGCGCGAAGCGGGCGTCACCGTGACCCGCGACCTGCATCCCAGCCCCGGCGGGCGCGATATGGCCTTTGTCACAGACCCCGACGGGCGACAGGTGGAACTGTTGGAAGCCGACTGACCTCACCTCTCCTCACACTGGCAGCCGCGCTGGTAAGCTGCGCCCCTGTTCCACATCGGGGACTTGATATGCTGTGAACAGAATTGGCGTGCCGTATCGCCCGGTTCTCCCCTCCC
>JAGLBK010000348.1 GCA_018260275.1 Deinococcus sp. | reverse complement strand
ACTGGTCATCAACGCCGTCGAAGGCATGGCGAAAACGGCCAAGATCTGGGACATCCCCACGGTGCTGACCACCGTCGCCGCCGAAACCTTCTCCGGGCCGATTATTTCTCAGATTCAGCGCGTGTTCCCCGATAAGACGCCGATTGACCGCACGACAGTCAATGCCTGGGAAGATGAGCGTGTGGTAGAAGCCGTGAAGGCCACTGGCCGCAAAAAGATTGTCTTGGCCGGTCTCTGGACGGAAGTCTGCGCGCTGCTGCCTACCCTTTCGGCGCTGGATCAGGGCTACGAAGTGTACGTGGTGACCGACGCCTCGGGTGGCGTGAGCACTGAAGTGCATGAAATGGCCATTACCCGTATGCGTGACGCTGGTGCCGTCATGGTGACCTGGATGCAGGTGCTGCTGGAACTGCAACGCGATTGGGCACGCAAGGAAACTTACGACGCCGTGATGGAAGTCCTTAAGGCGCACGCAGGCGCTTACGGCATGGGCGTGTTCTACGTCGAGAACTTTCCCACCAAAGCTGGAGAATAAACCTTCTTTCGGCTCGCTTGCGCCCCAGGTCTATTCCGTGACCTGGGGCGTTTTTAACTGGAGACACCATGAAAGACAACTCTCGCCTCATGCTGATGGCGCTCTCACTGCTCACCTTCAGCACAGGTCTGATAGATGCAGCCACCGTGCTTGGCAGCAGCGTTTTTGCGGCCAACATGACCGGCAACCTCGTTTTTCTGGGCTTCTCGCTAGGCGGCTCAGCCGACTATTCGGTGCCTTCTTCGCTATCAGCTATTTTTGGCTTCCTGCTGGGGGCTTTTGTGGCAGGCCACCTCATCCGCGACAAACTTACGGCCAGGAAATCAGGACTTACCCTGGGCATTCAAACCGTTTTTATCTTGCTGGGCGCGGGGCTGGCGTGGCTGACGAAAGCCGGGGAAAGTGACAGCTGGGGCCGCTGGCTGATGCTGATGCTGCTTGGTATAGCTATGGGCCTACAGAACACTATTTCTATTAAAAAGTCTGCCCTGGACGATATGAAAACTACCGTCATGACCCTGACGTTGGCGGGTATGGCTGCTGACCTGGGGCGCGGCAAAACAGACAAGGTGGGCGTGCGTCTCCTATCGGTGCTGCTGTTGGTGGTCGGCGCGGTGACTGGCGCACTCATTTATTACTCGGCTGGGCTGGTGGCAACCATTCTGGCGACGGCGCTGTGTGTCGGTCTGACAACCATTCTGTTCACGATAGGCGACGAGAAGCAGGTTTAGAGCAGCTAAACGCAGTTCTCTGCTTCGCAGCAGCTTTCTAAGCCCGTCCTGCTCGGCATAATTTATTCGCTCTGCTCGCACGCAAACGCTACACTTTTTCAAATGCTCTAGGCACCACCTGTTTCCCGGTGCCGCTGTACTGCATCAGTACGGCCTCTGTTACAGGCGCGGCCTGCCCAGCCTGGATCAGCGCCACCACAGCCCCTCCGAATCCGGCCCCGGTCATGCGTGCGCCGTAAACGACTGGGTGGGCTTGCAGCAGCGCTACCAACTCGTCTACCTGGGGGTGAGACACCTCATAATCGTCTCTTAGGCTAGTATGAGACTGATTCATCAGTTGCCCAAATGGGGCTTAACCTAGCGAAGGCCCAATTTTTCGCCATCTGCGATGAGTAATTTATGAGGCGCTGAGAATCGTGCATAAACGGTCGTTTCCGCAATAGTTTCCCCGCCCCGATGAGTTGAGCCTCCTCGCGTTGCAATCTGTATTGCACAATGTTCAGCATTGGTAATAGGAACACGCA
>JAGLBK010000347.1 GCA_018260275.1 Deinococcus sp. | reverse complement strand
AGTTGCCCGCGTTCCAGCCCGTCCCTTACTGCGGCGGCAACCTCCTGACGCAGCCGTTCGGCCTCCGCCCCTCAGTAGTCTCGCAGCCGCTTTTCGTTGTGCTCCGCCCACTGCAACTGGTACACGGGCGGCACGGTGAAGGCGTCAGTCACCTGCTGGCTGGCGGCAAACATATCGGCAGTGCCCTGGATGCCAGAGGCCACCGCCGTCTTCACCATGCCTGCCAGCGCGTCCGGGGGCTGGCCCAGGCTGGTGGCCGCCGCGTCCCACTTCTGCATCAGCTGGTCGTGATAGCCCACGCGGGCCAGGGGGCTGTCCAGTTCGCTGGCGACCCGCAGCAAGGCCACCAGCTCGGCCAGGTTCAGGTCGGCGTATAGGCGAGTGACTTCGCGGATGGCCTGGGCCTCCAGCGCGTCGCCGCGCTTCAGCAATTCCTGAATGACCCGCTCGATGACAGCGTCGCTCATGGGTTGCCCGTCGCGGTGGTGCTGGGCGGCAGCATGGCCTGTTCCTCGGCCAGGGCCGCGTCAATGTGCTCCTGCGTAACCTGTGAGACGCCCAGGCTTTGCAGGCCAGACAGCCAGGCGCTGCGGGGCAACCCAGCCTTAAATTCTTCCAGCAGCATCTTGCGCTCGTTATGCACGTCGCGGGTGAAGCGGGGTTCCAGGGTCACCCGGTAGCCAGGCCGAATCACCCCAGGACTCATGACGGCAGCCAGTCCGCAGGCATCGGTCAGGGCGTCGGCAACCGAGCTGGCGATGCTTTCCACGCTTTCGGTGTAGGCTTCGCGCTTCTCGGCCAGTGCTTCACCACTCAGGTCGCCACCGGTATCGGGCATGTTCATGGCGTCCCGCACGTCACTCCGGGCCACGGCTTCCTGGTCACGGTATTCCTTCAGGGTCACGGGGTCTAGGCGCTCATAGGTCGCCCCGGCGTCCAGCAACCGAATGACGTTTGGGGCCACTTTCTTCAGTTCTTTAATCAGGGGGTGGTTGGGGTTGTCCTTGGCAAGCTGAGTGTAAAAGTCGGACTTGACCAGGCGCTCCTCGAAGCCCCCCCGCGTGGCGATGAAGGCCAGTAGCACCGCAAACTTCACGTAGCGGCGGTAGGCAGGCAGGGCTGTCTGGGCAATCCCTTCCGGCTGGCGTTCAGCATCGCGGCCCACAATGCGGAAGGCCACAGGCAGGCGGCCCGGAGCATGGGGCTGCGGAAAGGTGGTCGGTACGGCGCTGGCGTACTTCTGCCAATCCTCCAGGCCGCTGTAAATCTCCAGCAGACCCGGCGAGTAGCGGCGCACCTCGTACAGCTTCTTGTCGGCTTTCTGGCTGGATGTGATTTGCAGCACGGCCTGCACTTCGCTGACATCGCCCGGCGCAAAAATGGGGTGCAGGTAGCCGCTCAGGGTGGTCAGGCGCAGGCGCTTGCTTTCGTCCACATACGGGAAAAACCCGAACTTCCCTGAAATCAGGGCGTCAGTGGTGGCGTCCTGCACCAGGTCGCGGCCCTGAGCGTTCAGCAGAACACCAGGCGACATGCTGGCAAGCGGCTCAGACCCCTGGCCCTCCCACTCCCAGTTGAGTTCACCGCGAGTCAGCGCCCGTACATAGCGGTTGACGCCCTGCTGCAAGTAGTTGGGCAGGTCTTTGTTGGATTTCAGCAATCCTGCGTCCACGCCGGGAAACAGCATGTTCACCATCGCCTCGATGCCGTCGCCGCCAATCGCCTGCCGCGCCTCAGCTTCTTCCTGCCAGGCCAGTGCCATCTGCGGCAACTGGTCAGCAATCAGGGCCGTCAGTTGGGTGG
>JAGLBK010000346.1 GCA_018260275.1 Deinococcus sp. | reverse complement strand
TGACCGAAGAATTTAAACCCCTTGGTCTAGCGGCTCTCGTTTGGCACGGCTTTCGTTCGTGGCTGAAAACTTTTGTTGGAGGTCACATGTTCAACAAAATTATTCTGGCTACTCTGGCTCTTTCCATTCCCTCTGCAGCGGGCGCGGCTTCACTAGTGTACGGTGCGGGCGGCGAACCCGTGTCGCTGGATTCGGGCACCATCACCGACAACAATTCCAGCACGCCGCAGACGCTGGTCTACGACACGCTGGTCAAGTTCAAGAAGGGCACCTCGAATCTCGCCCCCGGTCTGGCGCTGCAATGGAAGGCCAACAAGGACGCGACCGAGTGGACCTTCTATCTGCGCCCCGGCGTCAAATTCACCGACGGTACGCCTGCCAACGCCGACGCAGTGGTGTTCAATATCAACCGCTGGTGGGACCAGGACGCACCTACGGGGGCCAAGGCCTTCGGCAAGACCTTCATCTCGTGGCAGTTCGTGATGGGCGGCTTCAAAGGCGAGCCGAACAGCTTGGTGAAAAGTGTGCGGGCTGACGGCCCCAACAAGGTGGTCTTTACCCTCACGCGGCCTTTTGCTCCGCTGCCCGAAACGATGGCGACCAGCTTCTTCGGCATTGCCAGCCCGACGGCGGTCAAGAAGGCCGGGGCCAAATACGGCACTCCGGCGGCGCTGCCCGTGGGTTCCGGGCCGTTCGTCATGCAGAGCTGGACCAGCGGCGACCGGATTACCCTGGTGCCCAACAAGAACTTCTGGGGCACCAAGGCCAAATACGACCAGCTGATCCTGCGCTTTATCAAAGACCCCAGCGCCCGCCTGAATGAGCTGAAGTCCGGCAACATCGACTTCACGACCGACCTCAACCCCGAGCAGCTCGGCGCGGTCAAGGCCGACAAGAACCTGACGCCGGTCATCATTCCCTCGTTCAACGTGGGGTCGCTGTCGCTGAATACCGCCAACAAGTACCTTGCCAATGAAAAGGTGCGTCGGGCGATTTCCATAGCGATCAACAAGAAAGCCATCGTGGACAGCTTCTGGAACGGGCTGGGGGTCAGCGACGCCAACTTTCTGCCGCCCGCGCTCGACTGGGCGAACAGCCAGAAGGTGCCCGCCGACTACAAGTACGACCCGGCCGCCGCCAAAAAGCTGCTGGCCGAGGCGGGTTATCCGAACGGCTTTACGCTCGACCTGTGGTACATGCCGGTCAGCCGCCCGTACTTCCCGACGCCTAAACCCATTGCCGAGGCGATGGCTGCCGACCTCGGGGCCATCGGCATCAAAGTCAACCTGAAGACCGAGGACTGGGCCAAGTACCTGCAGGACCGCTTCAAGGCTCCGGGCTTCGATATGTACATGATCGGCTGGACCGGGCCGTATGCCAGCCCTTACACCTTCTACTACACCTACTTCGGCGACGAGTCGAGCCAGGACACCAACTACAAGAACGCCAAGATCTCGGAGCTGCTGCGTCAGGCGTCGGCCTCCAGCGACCGTGCGGTGCAGGCCAAGGCCTACGCCCAGATCAACGAGCTGACCTACGAGGCCAACGTGCGCCTGCCGGTGGTCCACTCGCGCCCGCTGGCCGCCACCCGCAGCTACGTCAAGGGCTGGATGCCCGGCCCGTCGAGCATCATTCCCTTCGAGGACATCACCCTCGACGGCAAGAAATAAGGTTTCTGGCAGGCCCGGCCCCCCGTTGTGGGGGCTTTTTTCACGTCCTTTTATGTCCCCGGTTCATGTGGCCCTGAGCTACGGCGGGTACGGTTGCAGTCACGCCCTTTCAAATAGAAGTTTCCGGCAGAAAAT
>JAGLBK010000345.1 GCA_018260275.1 Deinococcus sp. | reverse complement strand
GGCCTGCTCGATGCGCTGCGCGGCCCGGTGCTCTCCCAGATGGTCCAGCATCAGGGCCGCGCAGGCTACCGCGCCCAGCGGGTTGGCTTTGCCCTGCCCGGCAATGTCGGGGGCCGACCCGTGCACCGGCTCGAAGAGGGCCAGACGCTGCCCGGGGCACAGGTTGGCACTGGAGGCCAGCCCCAGACTGCCCTGCAGGCCCGCCCCCAGATCGGTCAGGATGTCGCCGAAGAGATTAGAGCCGACCACCACATCGAAGCGCGACGGATTTTTGACCAGCTGGTACGCCACGGCGTCGACGTGCATCTTCTCGAAGCGCACCTGCGGATAGCGCGCCGCGACTTCACTGGCGACCTCGTCCCACAGCGTGAAGGCGTGTTGCAGGGCGTTCGATTTGGTCACGCTGGTCACCAGCGAACCAGGGCGCGCCAGCGTGAAAGCGTATTCCACGACCCGCTTGATCCCGCGCCGGGTAAACACTCCGGTCTGCACGGCCAGTTCATGGGCACCGTGCCCCTGACGGCCGCCCAGTCCAGCGTATTCGCCTTCCGTGTTTTCACGGATAAACTGGAAGTGTGGTGGGGCCGTATCGCTCCTCAGTGGTCCGGTCACCCCCGGATAGAGCCGGACCGGGCGCAGATTGACATAGAGATCGAGTTGACGGCGCATGGGCAGGATCAGGCCCCAGACGGTCAGATCGTCGGGCAGGTCGGGACGGCCGACGGCTCCGAAATAGATGCTGTCGAAGCCGCGCAGGGTTTCGATGGCGTTCTCCGGCATCATGCGCCCGTGGCGGTCATAGTAGCTGCTGCCCCAGTCGAGTTCTTCCAGTTCCAGCTCGAAATGGCCCGAGCGGCCCGCTTCAGCGGCCACTGCCCGCAGCACCCTGAGACCCTCATTGACTACTTCCGGGCCAATTCCGTCACCGGCAATCACAGCAATTCTGTATCTGTTCATTCAGTTCCTTTGGCCCAGCAGGTCGCGCAGGCCGTCACCCAGCAGATTGAAGCCCAGCACTACGGCAGCGACAGCGAGACCGGGAAAGATGGTGGCGTAGGGAGAAAGCATCATGAAACTCTGGGACTCGCGTAGCATCCGGCCCCAGCTGGCGGCCGGTGGCTGAATGCCCAGGCCCAGGTAGGACAGGCTGGCCTCGATCAGCACGGCGGCTCCCATCGTCAGGCTGGCCTGCACGATCAACGGTCCCAGAATGTTGGGCAGAACATGCTGTAACAGTACCCGGCGCTGCCGCGCTCCCAGGGCCTGCGCCGCTTCGACGTAGGGCATGACCCGCACCTGCAGGACGCTGGCCCGCGCCACCCGGGTAAAGGCGGGGATAGCAGCGATCCCCACAGCGGTCATGGCGCTGACCAGCCCAGGGCCCCAGGCGGTCACCAGCAGCATCGCCAGGAGCAGCGCGGGCAGGGAATACAGCGCTTCGAGCAGCAGCATGATCGTGCGGTCTACTCGCCCACCGAAGTAACCCGCCAGCAGCCCGAAGATCAGCCCACTGCCCAGGCCGATACTGACGGCGACCGTGCCGACCAGCAAGGAAGCCCGCGCACCGACCAGGATGCGGGCCAGCAGATCGCGGCCATACTGATCGGTGCCCAGCCAGTGGCTGGTGCTGGGTCCCTGTAGCCGCAAAAGCATGTCCTGTGCGTCCGGGTCGGCTGGCAGCCACACCAGACTGAGCAGCGCCATCAGCACGATGACACCGACCAGCAGACCGCCCACGCGCAGGGCCGGGGGGAGCCGCTGCCAGCGCCGCCTCCGTTTGACCGGTTTTTCTAAAGAGGCAGGACTGGGCGAATTAGCCATAACTGATCCTCGGGTCAAGCAGACCG
>JAGLBK010000344.1 GCA_018260275.1 Deinococcus sp. | reverse complement strand
GCGCACTACTCCAAGCGCACCTACGACCTGATGTACGACTACCCCACGCTGGGCCACGAGGAAATCGAGGGCATCGCCAACCGGGGCGACTACGACCTGGGCAGCCACACCAAAAACCAGGACGAGCTGGGGCTGGTGTCAAAGGTGGAGGAAAACAACGACTCCATCGCTAAGCTGACCATCCCGCACCCTGACACCAACAAGCCGGTGGTGCCGTTCGTGATTGAACCCTCGGCGGGCGTGGACCGGGCGATGCTGGCGGTGCTGAGCGAAGCCTTTACCAAGGAGACGCTGGAAAACGGCAACGAGCGCATTGTGCTGAAGCTGCGGCCTCACCTCGCGCCGATTAAGGTCGCCGTGATTCCGCTAGCCCGCAACAAGGAAGAAATTACCAGCGTCGCCAAAGCCATCAAGGCCGAGCTACAGGGCCTGGGCCTGGGCCGCGTGCTCTACGAGGATTCGGGCAACATCGGCAAGGCGTACCGCCGCCACGATGAAGTCGGGACGCCTTTTTGCGTGACGGTGGACTTCGACACCATCGGCCAGAATGCCGAGGGCGCGGATGCAAGCCTCAAGGATACCGTGACCGTGCGCGACCGCGACACGCTGGCGCAGGAGCGCGTGAAAATCAGCGAGTTGAGCGGGTGGATTCAGGCCAGACTGCGCTGAATCTCATAGTTTTCAGGCACCTGGGCCGAGTGCCTGGGTGCTTTTTTTAGAGCATTTGACAAAAAGAAGTTGCCTTGTGGCCCCCTCACCCGCCGCTTTGCGGCACTCTCCCCCGCAAGGGGCGAGGGTCAACAGCGCATCACGTTCTTATGTCAGATGCTCTAATCCTTGTGCCCAGGTTGTCCCATAGGCGACCCGTTTATTTCGTTCCAGTTTTGGGAAAACACCCGATTGGTAACATCGTACCCAACCGCGAGACTTATCAGTCCTCATGAATCGCCACATACATCTGGTCGCCACGAATCCAGCCCCGGTACATGCCCTCCGTGTTGTAGGGCAGGGCCACATTCCCGGCGCGGTCTACGGCGCACAACCCCGCGCCGCCGTCCAGACGGGTCACGGCGTCGATGGCCGCCCTAGCTGCCACGTCCAGTGTTTCGCCCGGGTACAGCATGCGGTCATGAATGGTGTGGGCCAGCGCCGTGCGGATGAACAGTTCGCCTTTGCCTGTGCCGGACACCGCGCAGGTGCGGTCATCGGCCCAGGTCCCCGCCCCAATGACCGGGCTGTCGCCCACCCGGCCCACCGGTTTGGCGGTATACCCCCCGGTCGAAGTGGCCGCCGCCAGATGCCCGTGCCGGTCCAGGGCTACCGCGCCGACCGTGCCGTGCTTCTCCTGTTCGCTGGCCTGCGCCGCCGTGCCCTGCTGCTCGCGCTCCAGCATTCTGGCGAGGGCCTCACGCCGGGAATCGGTCGAGAAAGAACTGTTCGGCACCGCCTCCAGACCGTGTGCGGTGGCCCACTGGTCGGCAGCCTGCCCACACAGTAACAGAGGGTCGGATTCGCGCAGCAGTTCCAGCGCGGCCAGCACCGGGTTTTTGATGGCCTGCACGGCGGCCACCGCACCCGCTTTTCCGGTGGCACCGTCCATGACCGAGGCGTCGAGTTCGTGAAATCCGGCCCGGTTAAAAGCCGCGCCATGCCCGGCATTGAAGCTGGGGCAGTTTTCCAGTTCGGTCACCGCACGAGCCACAGCCTCCAGCGCCGCGCCGCCAGCACTCAGCACCGCGTACCCCGCCCGGAGCGCCGAGCGCAGGCCCTCCAGGGCAACCGCAAAGTCCCGAAAACGAATAACAGGTAACCAGTATTACGGGATAAACAGAAATCCTGCCGCTTGA
>JAGLBK010000343.1 GCA_018260275.1 Deinococcus sp. | reverse complement strand
CAAGAAAGTGGCGGCCAATCCGCGCGACTTTATCGGGCAGCCGGTGGTGGGCCTCTCGCGCCACCCGACCTATTACCCCGACAGCGACCAGTTTGAACCGGCCCATATCGACCTGCGGCCTTACATCCTGTGCGGGCCAAAAAACACCACCATCGTGCCCGGCGGCCTGACCCGCGTGGCGCTGCGCCGAGGCAGTCTGGTGGTCAATTCCTCGCAGGGGGGCGGCAGCAAGGACACCTGGGTGCTGGACCACGACGGCAACAACGTGCCCATGACCATGAACCAGAACCTCACGGGCACCTTGCCGCAAAGCCAGAACCAGTACCAGGGCGGCTTCGGCGCGGTGCCGATCGGCGGGCGCAGACCGGTCGAGACGACACGCGAAACGGTAGAGCCGTCGGCGACCATCCCGTCAGGCAGCCCCATGCAACCCCCACAGCGGCGCACCGACACCGACAGCGAAGCCGCCGAGCGGCAGGCGCGGCTCCACGCCACCGAACAGGCGCAGGTCACGGCCTACTCGCAGAGCCAGACGCAGAGTCAGTCGGGCGAAGAGGCCCAGTCTCAGGCCCAGAGCCAGAGTCAGGGACAGAAGCAGTCGCCGGGGCAATCACAAAACCAATCACAGGGCCAACCGCAGAGCGACCCCGACTCACATGACCAGGCGCAGCATTCGTATCAGCAGGAACTGGAAAAAGAAGAACTCGAAGGGGGGGAAGGCTGATGCTGCTGCTTTCACGACTGGCCGAAAACCTGTACTGGACGGGGCGCTACATGGAACGGGCCGAGAACACCGCCCGGCTGCTGAACGTCAACTACTACGCCACGCTGGAAAACGCCGGGCGCGCGCGCGAATACTGGAAGCCGCTGCTGGAACTCATGGGCGGCGACGCCCCGCTGCGGGCCAAATATGGCCGGGTGGATGCCCGCAGCATCAGCCAGTGGATGGCGTTCGACCTCGACAACCCGTCGAGCATCGCCAGCAGCATGCGCTACGCCCGCGAAAATGCCCGTGGCCTGCGCGACCGCATTCCTTCCGAGATGTGGGAGTCGGTCAACCGCAGCTACCTGCAACTGTGCTTTGAAAACGAGTCGGTGCTCGACCGCGACGGCCTGTTCGAGTACTGTGCCCAGGCCCGCGACTCGGCGCAGTTCTTCTTCGGCATTGCCTTTGCCACGCTGCCGCGCGACGAGGGCTGGTCCTTTATGCGGGCCGGGCAGATGCTGGAGCGCGGCGACAATACCCTGCGGGTGCTGCGGGGCCGCTTCCGGGGCCTCGACGCCGATATCAGCGACCATCCCACCGCCCGCGCCATGCAGGAACAGCGCTGGGTCAGCGTGCTCAAGGGCCTGAGCGCCTACGAGGCTTACCGCAAACAGGTGCATAGCGGGATCGACCCTGACCTGATCGGCGAGTTCCTGCTGCTCGACGAGTTCTTTCCGCGCAGCGTGCGCTACAGCGCCGTGAACCTCAAGGACGCCCTCAAGCAGATCGAGCAGTGGCACCCCGGCCAGCACCCCGAAATCCTGCGGCTGGCCCGCTGGCTGGTGGCCCGCCTGCAATACCTGACCATAGACGACATCCTGAAAGTCGAGGACCCGTCGCTGGAAGTGCTGATCGGCGACTTCAACCGGGTCGGCGCGGCGATCCACAACGCCTACTTCGAGCAGGAATGACGGTGGGCGCCCCGAGGCCCCGTTTCACAGCCGGAAGCGGTTCCTGCCCCCCTGTTGTCTTGACAGTGTGCACAGGCCGGAGCAAAAGCGTGACATTCTGCACGCGACGAGGTTGTTCCCATGCGCTGTGAAATCAGGCACACCACCGAATACCACTACCCCAAGCCCGCCTG
>JAGLBK010000342.1 GCA_018260275.1 Deinococcus sp. | reverse complement strand
CGCTTATTGTTGTCAAACATCTTGTTCAGGACACGAAACATTACACGCGAGTATACTCCCAGTCCGATTAAGAAATTCTTTCAGGGGCAGGGGCGGCCCACTTCAACGGGGCCAGCCCGGTTCAGCCCTTGACCGCCACCCAGATGGTGTGCCACGCGCCGCGTTCGCCCCGCGCCCTGGCCTTACGGACTTCCACATCAAAACGGGCGCGGCGCAGGGCCGCCGTAAAGCGGGGCACGTCCTCGACGCTCCAGACGCCCAGCACGCCGCCGGGCCGCAGCGACAGCGCAATCGAGCGCAGGCCGCCTGCCGAGTACAGCCAGTCGTTGTCCTGGTGGGTCATGCCCTCGGGGCTGTTGTCCACATCGAGCAGCACGGCGTCGAACAGCCCCGGCGATTCGCGCACCAGCCGCCCCACGTCGCCGACATGCACGTGCGTGCGGGGATCGTCCAGCGGCCTGCCCGCGCACTGGCCCAGCGGCCCCCGGTTCCACTCCACGACTTCGGGCACCAGTTCGGCCACCGTGACGTGTGCGTCCGGCCCCAGGCTGCCCAGCGCCGCCGCCAGCGTAAAGCCCATGCCCAGGCCGCCGACCAGCACATGCGGAGCCGGGCGCGACGCCACCAGCGGGCAGGTGTAGGTCGCCAGAGCTTCCTCGGAACCGTGCTGGCGGCTGTTCATCAGCTCGGTGACGTATCCGGCGATCCGCATGCTGAATTCGTCCTCGCGCTGCCACAGTTCCAGGGCGTCCTGCGTACCGGGAATAGCGGCGCGGCCCAGCGAGACCCAGGGCTTCAAATGGCACCTGGTAATACTACTTTGAAAAATAGTTCGCTTGGGCAAACTATTTTTCCGAGCGGAGCGGTCAGGCCCCATACGGGTGCCGTTCTGACTAAGACAGCGAGCAAAAGAAGATACGGCTTTGAACGGAGCGTACTTGTAAAGCTGCGCAGCAGAGCGAATTCGGGTGGTTTTCCCGGATGCGCGAAGTATAGTTCAAAGCCGTATAGGGCGGCGAACAAAACGGAACTCGGCAGGGAAACCATCGCCGGGCAGTGTACAGCGAGCAGACGGTCTTCTGTTTCGAGATCGCGAGACTGACAGGCCGGGGCAGAGCCTCAGATAGAGGCTTCAGAAGGGTTTCAGGAAAAGCCCCGCCGTCAGCAGCAGCCCGATCACCACCCCGAGCACGCGCAATAGTTTTTCGTTACTCAGCCTGCCTGCCTCACTCCTCCTGCCAGTAACCCTCGCGGTCCAGCACCGCATAGCCGCCCACATGCACGGCGAGAACCTGATCGTCACGGATCTCGATTTCGACCTCGACCTCGCCGGGGCTGCCCACCGCGTGGCCCTGATAGATCATGCCCGCCGCGTTGCCGCCCCGGACAGGCAGGCGGCCTTCGCGGGCCAGCAGCCCCATCAGAGCGCCGCCCGCGCTGCCCGTGACCGGGTCTTCGGGAATACCCAGCGCCGGGGCAAAGTCACGCGCAGCAAAGCGGTTGACTCCCAGCGGGGCGTAGGTGTAGATGCTGCCCACCTCCAGCGCCCCACTCAGCGCCTCCAGGGCGGGCAGATCGGGTTCCAAGCCGTCGAGCACCAAAGCGTCGAGCAGCGGCACGAACACGCTCCACAGCCCGGTGGACGCGGCAGCCAGCGGCAAGCCACGGTGAATCAGGCGGTCGCTGATACCCAGGGCCTCGGCCAGTTCGCCGTGCAGGGTGCGCGGCACCGGGCGCGTTTCGTGGCGGCACTGCTGCATCCAGACCTGCCGGGGCACCCCCGCCTCACTGACCAGACGCAGCGGCACCCGGCCCGCCAGCGTTTCGAGTTCCAGCGCCTCGCCTGCCCAGTGTCCGGCCTGCGCC
>JAGLBK010000341.1 GCA_018260275.1 Deinococcus sp. | reverse complement strand
GCGCGTCGTCACGGGCACAAACGCGGTTCATATTGGCCAGACCACGGTCAGTCACCTTGGGGTTGGTGTTCACGGGGCTGACCATTGCCACGTGGCTGGGGGCCAGGGCGGCGCTGGCCGGAATCGCCACACCGCTGTTCAGGGTGCCCACGACCGCCAGAATGGTCTTGTCGGCGGCCACGCGGCGGGCGGCGGCGGTGCCGGTGGCAGGGTCGGCCTGGTCGTCGTAGGCCACCAGCGACACGCTCATGCCCGCCTTGGCGAACTGGGCCTTCATGTCGTTGATCGCCAGCTGGGTGCCGTTCTTGATCTGAAGGCCCTGGTTGCTGGAGCCACCCGAGAGCGGGCTGATGCTGGCGATCTTGATGCTGCTCAGGGCACTGGCGCTGCTGAGGGTCACGGCAGCCAACAGGCTGAGGCTTAAAGCACACACTTTATTCTTCATAATTCCTCCGGGAAATATTCCAGGTGCGGGGCACCGAGTACGTTGAAGATGGCGTAATTCTAAGAGGGGCTTTAGGGGATGTCAATGCGCTATTAATCTGGAATAACGATCAGTGAACCGTTTCCACCAGAAAAGTGATCAAAATATTGCGTTTTTCTGCAAGATGTCGCAACAAATCCGGCTTAAAGCTCAAAAAAATCGTTACAGTCTGCAAATCGCCTCGACTGAGCCAGCCGGAACGAAAGGGTGGCTGGACAGGGCCGTCAGGCAACGGGCCGGGACAGGGTCGGGAAATTGGGTAAACACAGCATACTCCCAGATCACCTGCCAATAAGCAAGACATTGGCTCTTGGCCCCGGGCGGCTCCGTGTGCTTAGGACGGAATCTGCTGGCTCTGGCGTTCTATTGCCCTGGCGAGGCTACCAAAGCGGGCCGTAGCCATGAAAAAAGACCACCACGGGGGCGGTCTACTTCTGGCCGGATGTACGGCGTGTCTTTAAAAAAAGTGGTGTGCAGCCGGGATTTGCTTCCTTTGCAGATTCGGGAGTGAACGGGCGGAACGCCGCTCAGATGTCCTGATCGGGGCCGCCCTCCCAGCCCGCCAGAATGTGAATGTGGGTATGAAAGACCATCTGGCCGCCGCCTTTGCCGCAGTTGACGACCAGGCGGTAATCCTCAGCGTGCTGTCTGGCGACCTTGATGGCCGTCAGCCACAGTTCCCCCATTTCCTGTGGGTCGGTAATCTCGTCTACACGGGTGCTGACCTCCTTGGGAATGACCAGCAGGTGCAGCGGGGCCTTGGGCGCGATGTCCTTGATGGCGATGTAGCGGTCATCCTCGTACACGACGGTGCTGGGAATCTCGCGGGCGATGATGCGCTCGAACAGGGTCGGGGAGTCGCTCATGTGCCCAGTGTAAGGCAGTGGCACAGGCTCAGGCGGGTTTCCACCAGCCGTCGAAAGGTGTGATCGGCTGCGCCCGCTTGTGGCGCGTGTTCAGGAACATCTTTTCCAGCTTGTCGGCCACGGCCCCCGGCACTTCGCGGCCTTCCAGATAAGCGTCGATTTCGGCGTAGGTGAGGCCCAGCGCCGCCTCGTCGGGCAGCCCCGGACGGCCATCTTCCAGATCGGCGGTCGGCACCTTGCGCCAGGTGCTTTCGGGGGCGCCGAGGTGTTCCAGCAGCCGCGCCCCCTGGTTCTTGGTCAGGCCGGTGAGGGGGGTCAGGTCCACGCCGCCGTCACCATATTTGGTGTAAAACCCCGTGACCGCTTCGGCGGCGTGGTCGGTGCCCACCACCAGCAGGCCCAGCTGCCCGGCGATGGCGTACTGCGTGACCATGCGTTCCCGCGCCTTGACGTTGCCGCGCACGAAGTCGCGCAGTTCCTCACCCAGGGCGTCGCGCACGGCTTCCGAGGCGGCGTC
>JAGLBK010000340.1 GCA_018260275.1 Deinococcus sp. | reverse complement strand
CTCCGATTTAACTTGATTGCCGCACTCTATAACCACACGCTAGGACTTCCAAAATGACTTTCGCAGGAGGTCTATTCAGGTTATTCAGGTGGCAATGAGACAAACGACTCCAGCTGACGGGCGGTGTCCGGCGCACCCATGACTCTGGCAGCGTCGGCGGCGGTTGCCCCGCTCGCGTCGCGCAGGGTGGGGTCTGCGCCGTGATCCAGCAACCACTGCACGATCTCGGTGCGGTTGAACATGGCCGCCAGCATCAGCGCCGTGCGCCCGTTGGGGCTGCGTCCCTCGACACTGGCACCACCAGCGACCAGCAGCTCGACCATTTCGAGATCACCCTTGAAGGCGGCGCCCTGTAAAGGAGTCTGTAACTGGTCGTTGGCCACCTCGGTATCTGCCCCAGCCTGCAGCAGGCGCCGGGCCGCGTCATGGTGACCATGATAGCTCGCCAGCATAATCAGGCTATCGCCCTTCTCATTCCGCAGGTTGGCAGGCAGGCCCCTGTCGAGCAGTTGGCCCAGATACGCGGCGTCACCGCTGCGGGCCGCCGCGAAAGCCGATTGCAGAATTTCCAGCACTTCAGGATCAATCGCGTTTCCGGCGCTTGCGCCTCCAGGGGCAGTCGTACGCATTTCAGACATGGGTCTCCTTTCCTGGGCCGGGCCGTAAGCCACAAGACTCCGGGCGCACCAGAGGATCAGTCCTGACTGGCTTCCTAAGCCTATTAGGAATCATTTTCAACAACATGAGAGGCTGTACTGAAAAAACATTGATGAAAAACAGCGTCCAGGCGACTGATTCTATCGCGCCAGCAACCTGATGACCCACACCCCGTCACCTTGCCGGAGCAAAGCGGGCCACAACAGAGCCGGAATGCGGCAGACTCGCCCAATGACTGGCGCTCCGCATCTGCATTCCTCCCCAAGCCCGGCTGACCCGAATCTCCGTATCCGGCTGCACGACCTGACCGAAACGCTGCACATCGTCTGGCAGGCCAGCCCCACGCAGGCCGCCATCTACGCGCTGACCAGCCTGCTGAGCAGTGCGCTGCCCGCCGCCAACCTGTACGTGGGCAAACTGCTGCTGGACGAGGTAGCCCGCGCCATTCAGGGCCACGCGACCTACCACAACCTGCTGACCCTGCTGGGCGTGCAGGTGGGCCTGACGGTGTTCGGCAGCCTGCTCTCGACCGTGCAGAACGCCGCGCAACAGCTGCTGGGCGACAGCCTCCAGTACAGCGTGTCCCGGCGCATTCTCGAAAAAGCCTCGGGCCTGAGCGTCGAAGCGTTCGAAAATGCCGAAACCTATGACCGGCTGCAACAGGCTTACCGGGAGGTCGGCACCCGGCCACTGGGCGTCGCCATGCAGATCGTGGGGCTGATCGGGTCGGTGATTACGCTGGTGTCAGTCGGTGCCCTGATGACGCGGCTGGGGTTCTGGATTTTGCCGCTGGTGCTGCTTGCCAGCCTGCCGGGCGTGTACGTCAGCAACCGCTTCGGCGTCGAAAACTACCGCATGTTGCGCCGCCAGACGCACGATGCCCGCGTACAAACCTATCTGGGCAGTCTGCTGACTTCTGACACCCTGGTCAAGGAAGTGCGCCTCTTCGGGTTCGAGCCGTACCTGCTGGGGCGCTGGCGCGAGTATTACCTGGGTTTCCGGCGGCAGCTGGAGGTCGTGGTGCGCCAGCGGTCGGCGTGGGGGTTCGGGGCGTCGCTGACCTCGGCGCTGCTGATCGGGCTGGCGAGTGCGCTGATTCTGCGCCGCGCGGCAGACGGGCAGATCAGCGTGGGCGACTTCAGTGTATTCATCCTGGGGATTTCGCAGGTACAAGGCACCGTTTCGGGCTTCCTGAACGGTCTGAGCGGGATTTATCAGAACCTGCTGTA
>JAGLBK010000033.1 GCA_018260275.1 Deinococcus sp. | reverse complement strand
CCTCGCGCTCCTTGTCCACGCGCACCTGCTCGAAGGCCCGCGCGTTTTCTTCCTCGTTGCCCTTGACCGGAATAAACGCACTCATGCCGCCGATGGCCGGGGCGCCGCGCCTGTGGCAGGTCCGGATGGCGAGCTTGGAGTAGCTCTGCATCATCGGGGTCGCCATCGTGACCTTGGCGCGGTCAGGCAGCACGCGGGTCTTGTCGCTGCGGAACTTCTTGATGTAAGAAAAAATGTAGTCCCAGCGCCCGCAGTTCAGCCCCGCCGAGTGGTCGCGCAGCTCGTACAGAATCTCGTCCATCTCGAAGGCGGCCACGATGGTCTCGATCAGCACCGTGCCCTTGATGCTGCCGTGCGGCACGCCCTGCGACTCCTCGGCGTAGTTGAACACGTCGTTCCACAGCCGCGCTTCGAGGTGCGACTCCATCTTGGGCAGGTAAAAGTACGGCCCGCTGCCGCGTGAGAGCAGTTCCTTGGCATTATGGAAAAAGTACAGGCCGAAGTCGAACAGGCTGCCGGACATGGTCTGGCCGTCCACGGTCACGTGCTTTTCGGGCAGGTGCCAGCCGCGTGGGCGGCACAGCAGCACGGCGGTCTTGTCGTTCAGCTTGTAGCTTTTGCCGTTCTGTTCCAGCGAGATGGTGCGGCGAACGGCGTCGCGCAGGTTGATCTGGCCTTCCACGCAGTTTTCCCAGGTGGGGCTGCTGGCGTCCTCGAAGTCGGCCATAAAGACCCGTGCGCCGCTGTTGAGCGCGTTGATGATCATCTTGCGGTCCACCGGCCCGGTGATTTCCACCCGGCGGTCCCTGAGGTCTTCAGGCAGCGGCGCGATTTTCCAGTCGTCCTCGCGCACGCTTTTCGTTTCGGGCAGGAAGTCGGGCATCTCACCCGCGTCCAGCCGCTTCTGGCGCTCCTCACGGGCCTTCAGCAGTTCCAGGCGGCGGGCCCCGAAGCGGCGCTGTAACTCGGCCACAAAGGCCAGCGCCTCGGGGGTCAGCACCTGCTCGTAGCCTTCTTTGATGGGGCCAGTGATGTTCATTCCGTCGGGCAGTTTGAGGTCGGTCATGTTCGGAAACTCCTTGAATCGGGGCGTAAATGGGGGCCAGCAGCAACTCAACTTTGAATGTTATTTTTCATTGTACAGCAATCGAGTTCATGGTGTGAAACTCGGGGCTGACGGGCCGTCTCTGTTACAGGGACATCAGCCCGGCGGCTGTGCGGCAATGGCTATTGCCCTGAAGTCGTTGAGGTTGTGCCCGCTCGGCCCGGTGACCAGCGTGTCGCCCAGCGCGGCAAAAAACGTGCCCGAGTCGTTGCGCTCCAGAAAGTCGTGGGCGTCCAGGCCCAGTGCCCGCGCCCGCCCCAGCGAATCCGGGGTCAGAAAGGCCCCTGCCGCGTCGCTGCTGCCGTCTATGCCGTCCGACCCGGCAGACAGCGCATACAGGCCGCGCTCGCCCAGCGCCAGCAGCAGGGCGAGCGCGAATTCCAGATTGCGCCCGCCCGTGCCGTTGCCGCGCAGGGTCACGGTGGCCTCACCGCCCGAGAGCAGCACCACTGGGCCTGCTGCCGGGACTGCGACCGGCGAACCGAACTGCTGCACGCTGCGGGCCAGCGAAGCGTGAAACCGGGCCAGCTCCCGCGCCTCGCCCTCGAAGGTGTCACCCAGAATGACGGCCTGGACACCCCGCGTCTCCAGATAGTTCTGCGCCGCTTCGAGCAGCAGGCGGTTGCTGCCGATAATCCTGTTTTCGACGTGGGGCAGCTGATCCGGGGTATCGGGTGCTCCTGACTGAAAATGGGCGCGGGCCTGGGGCGCAGCGACGCCGTAGCGGTCCAGCACGGCCAGCGCGTCGGCAAAAGTCGTGCTGTCGGGCACCGTTGGCCCGCTGGCGATGACGCTCATGTCGTCGCCTACCACGTCCGAGAGCAGCAGCGCCCGCAATTGTGCCCGCGTCGCCTGTGCCAGCCGCCCGCCCTTGGTGCGCGAGAGGTGGCGGCGCACGGTGTTGATTTCGCCAATGTCGGCCCCGGCCCGCAGCAGGTCACGGGTCAGCGCCTGCTTTTGCGCCAGCGTCACGCCGTCGGGCGCGGCCATCAGGGCGCTGCCGCCGCCCGAAACCAGCACTAGAGCCTGCTGGTCGTCCCGGAGTTCCCCCAGTCGCCTCAGCGCTTCCTCGGCGGCGGCCACACTGCGTTCATCCGGCACCGGGTGGCTGCCGGGCATGACCACTGCTTCCGGTGGGGCGCTCAGGTCGGCGGTGCCCGCAGGCGGCACGATCAGCGTCGGCACGCCCGGATAAGCGCTCAGGGCCGCCCGCGCCATCGGCAGGCTGGCCTTGCCGAACGCCAGAATAAGATCGGGGTGCGGCCCGCTCAGGTGCGGGGCCAGCAGGGCCGCCGGGCTGACCGCCGCCAGGGCCGCCCGGTAGGTGTCTTCCAGCAGCGCACGCAGGTTCATGTGTTTACTCCAGCCCGCTCAGTTCGGCGTAGAACTTCGCCAGCCCGCTGTGGTCCAGGTCGCCGTCGCCCCGCGCGATCAGGCTATCCATGATGTTGGCCGCCACGCCCGTCGCAAACAGTGGCACCCCCGATTCCAGCCCGGCATTCAGCGCCAGTCGCAGGTCTTTGCGGTGCAGCTTGATGCGGAAGCCCGGCTTGAAATTGCCGTCTATGATGCGCTGCCCGTGCAGATCCAGAATGCGGCTCTGGGCCAGCCCGCCCAGCAGTGCCTCGCGCATTTTCACCAGGTCCACACCCGATTTGCGGGCCAGCGTCATGGCCTCGGCCACCGCCTGAATGGTCAGCGCCACCACGATCTGATTGGCGATTTTGGTGGTCTGCCCGGCTCCGGGTCCGCCGATGTGCACGATGTTCTTTCCCAGGGCCTCAAACACTGGGCGGGCGCGGTCAAACGCCGCCTCATCGCCGCCCACCATGATGCTGAGGGTCGCGCTCTCGGCCCCCACCTGCCCGCCCGAAACCGGGGCGTCCAGCGCGGCCACCCCCCTGGCCCACAGCGCCTCCTCGACCTTGCGGGCTGTGCTGGGGGCAATGGAACTCATGTCGATGAACAGCGCCCCCGCTTTTGCCCCCTCGATCACGCCGCCTGCGCCCAGGGCCACGTCCTCGACCTGCGGCGAGTCGGGCAACATGGTGATGATGATGTCGCTCTGCTCGGCCACCTCCTTGCCTGTCGCGGCGGCTTTTGCGCCCTGGGCCACCAGTTCCTGCACGGGTTCGGGGCTGCGATTGTTGGCCGTGACCTCGTACCCGGCCTTCAGCAGATGCCCGGCCATCGGTTTACCCATGATGCCCAGCCCGATAAACCCGATTTTCTCTTTCTGTGTCATGGTTTTTCTCCTTTCATCCAGCCGAGCGTGTCGCTGGTCTTGCCGTCAGGGATGTATTCCGCGCCCACGTAGCCGCTGTAGCCCAGGCGGTCGAGTTCGGCGAACAGAAACGGGAAATTGATCTCCCCGGTGCCCGGCTGGTGGCGGCCCGGCACGTCGGCCAGCTGAATGTGCGCGATGTCGTGCAGGTGCGCCCGCACGGTCTCGGTCAGGCGGCCCTCGACGCGCTGCATGTGGTAAAAGTCGTACTGCAATTTGATGTTGTCGCGCCCCGCCTCATGAATCAGATCGAGGGTATTTTGCGTTCCATACAGGTAAAAGCCGGGCACGTCGTAGGGGTTCAGCGGCTCGACGATCAGCGTCAGGCCCCGCTCGGCCAGGTTGTCGGCGGCGTATTGCAGGTTGCCGACCAGCGTTTTGCGGGTGGTGGCCTCGTCGGTGTCCGGCTTGCCGACCAGCACGTTAATCAGTGTGTTGCCCAGCACGTCGGCGTAAGCCAGCGCCTGAACCACCCCGGCGCGGAACTCGTCCTGGCGACCCGGCTGCACGGCAATGCCCCGGTCGCCGCCCGGCCAGTCTCCGGCGGGCAGGTTGAACAGCACCTGGGTCAGGCCGTTGCTGTCCAGGCGGGCCTTGAGTTCCTGGGCGTCGTAGGGGTACGGGAACATGTACTCGACATATTTGAACCCGTCCTGGGCAGCGGCCTGAAAGCGCTCCAGAAAGTCCAGTTCCGGATAAAGCATGGTGAGGTTGGCGGCAAATTTCGGCATGTCACTTCTCCTTTTCAGTCCAGCAGCGCGGCAATCGCCGTCGGGGCGTCCTCGTGGCGTTCGGCCAGTTCCTCGAATTCGGTCACGTTGTCCAGTTCGGTGCCCATGCTGATATTGGTCACGCGCTCCAGAATCACCTCGACCACCACCGGCACGCGGAATTGCTTTGCCAGTTCCTGTGCCTGCCCGATGCCCTCCTGAATCTTTTCGGGGTCGGTGACGCGCACGGCCCGGCAGCCCAGGCCCTCGGCCACGGCTACATGGTCCACGCCGTAGCCGTTCAGGTCGGGGTTATTGACGTTTTCAAAGGCCAGTTGCACCTGATAGTCCATCTCGAAACCGCGCTGCGACTGCCGGATCAGGCCCAGGTACGAGTTGTTGACCACGACATGCACGTAAGGCAGCCCGAACTGCGCCCCCACCGCCAGTTCCTCGATCATGAACTGGAAATCGTAATCTCCGCTGATGGCGACCACCTTGGCGTCGGGGCGAGCTTTGACCACGCCGAGCGCGGCAGGCATGGTCCAGCCCAGCGGCCCGGCCTGACCGCAGTTGATCCAGTGGCTCGGCTGGTACACGTGCAAAAACTGCGCGGCGGCGATCTGCGAGAGGCCGATGGTGCTGATGTACACGGTGTCCTTGCCGAACGCCTTGTTCATTTCCTCGTACACCCGCTGCGGCTTGATGGGCGTCTGCTCGAAGTGGGTGCGGCGCAGCATGGTGCGTTTGCGCTCCTGGCACTCCGCGGTCCAGGCCCCGTAATCGGGGATTTTCCCGGCCTGGCGCCACTCGCGGGCCACTTCCACCATCAGCTTCAGGGCCGCCGCCGCGTCCGAGACGATGCCGTAATCGGGCCCAAAGACCCGCCCGATCTGGGTCGGCTCGATGTCGATATGCACGAAGCGCCGTCCCTCGGTGTATTTCTCGACGCTCCCGGTGTGACGGTTGGCCCAGCGGTTGCCGACGCCGTACACGAAGTCGCTGGCAAGCAGCGTGGCGTTGCCGTAACGGTGCGAGGTCTGGAGGCCCACCATGCCCACCATCAGCGGGTGGTCGTCGGGAATCGTGCCCCAGCCCATCAGGGTCGGAATCACGGGGATGCCGGTCAGTTCGGCAAAAGTCACCAGATCGGCGCTGGCATCCGCATTGACCACGCCGCCGCCCGACACGATCAGAGGTTTCTGGCTACTGAACAGCAGTTCCAGCGACTTTTCGATCTGGGCGCGGCTGGCGGCGGGTTTGTACACCGCCAGCGGCTCGTAAGTCTCGATGTCGAACTCGATTTCGGCCATCTGCACGTCGAAGGGCAGGTCGATCAGCACCGGGCCGGGCCGCCCCGAGCGCATCACATGAAACGCCTGCTGAAAGACGCGGGGCACCAGCGCCGGTTCGCGCACCGTCACGGCCCACTTGGTCACCGTCTTGGCGATGCTCTCGATGTCCACCGCCTGAAAATCTTCCTTGTACAGCCGGGCGCGGGGGGCCTGCCCGGTGATGCACAGAATTGGAATTGAGTCGGCGCTGGCGCTGTACAGGCCGGTAATCATGTCGGTGCCTGCCGGGCCGGACGTACCCAGGCACACGCCGATATTGCCTGCCTGGGCGCGGGTATAGCCCTCGGCCATGTGCGAGGCTCCCTCGACGTGGCGGGCCAGCACATGGTCGATGCCGCCAAGTTTACGCATCGCGGCGTACAGCGGGTTGATGGCGGCTCCAGGCACGCCGAAGGCCACACTGACGCCTTCTTTCTTCAGGACTTCGACGGCAGCTTCAATCGCTCTCATGCGGGCCATAAGGTCTCCTCCTCGGTCTGGGGGGCTTCAACGGTGATCCGGCTGAACAGCCCGGCTTGACTGGTTTGCTCGACTGGCTTGCTCGACTGACTGGCCTGGCCCGATTCGACTGGCCTGGCTTGATTGTGGGACTGGGTTCAGCGTAGTCCCGAAAAGATCATTTGTCAAACTACAAAAATAATTTTTACCTAATAAAATTTATCTCTCCAGACTTCTTGATAAAACAACTCAACAATTAGTTCTTCAGTAAACTATTTTTCAACCTGTAAAATTTAGATTCATAATTTGACAATTATCTTCTGGCCTGTTAAGAATGAATGTCAAGTCAAAGTCAAAGTTCCCGGCAGGTCATTTCCGGGGCATCGTTCAAGCGGGTTCTTCTTGGCCCGGCACGGAGGTTTACACCATGCCCATCAGCCCTTATTACGATGTCAAGCGCGACCAGCAGGGGAAACGTTATCTGGTTCCCCGGGTCAGCGGCTTTGAACTCACCCGGATTCCGCTGCTCAACAAGGGCACCGCGTTTACCGCGCAGGAGCGGCGCGACCTGGGGCTGCTGGGGCTGTTGCCGCAGCACATCGACACCCTGGCCGAGCAGGTCGAGCGGCTGTATCAGCGTTACCAAGAACCTCAGCTGCCCATCGACAAGCACGCTTTTTTGCGCTCGCTCCAGGACCGCAACGAGGTGCTGTTCTACGCCCTGATCAGCAAGCACCTCGAAGAGATGATGCCGATCATCTACACGCCGACCGTGGGGCAGGCGGTGCAGGAATTCAGCCGGATTTACCGGGTGCCGCGCGGGTTTTCGGTCAACACCGAGTTCATCGGCGAGGTAGACAAGGCGCTGTCCAACGTGCCGCTGGATGACGTGCGGATGATCGTCGCCACCGATTCCAGCGCCATTTTGGGGATCGGCGACCAGGGCTACGGCGGCATGGCGATCAGCATCGGCAAACTCAGCCTGTACACGGCGGGCGGCGTGGCTCCAGACCGCACCTTGCCCGTGGAACTCAGCGTGGGCACCGACCGCCAGAGCCTGATCGACGACCCGCATTACCTCGGCCCCAAGCACCCCCGGCTGCGCGGCGAGGAATACGACGCCTTTATGGATCAGTTCGTGGAAGCCGTCATCAGACGCTACCCCAAGGCGATCATTCAGTGGGAAGATTTCTCGCGTGACGCGGCGTTCCGGGTGCTGGAGCGTTACCGTGACCGCGTATGCAGCTTCAACGACGACATTCAGGGCACGGGCGCCGTGGCGCTGGCCGGGCTGCTCTCCGCTTGCCGCCTGAAAGGAGAGCAGTACACCGATCAGAAGATCGTGGTTCACGGCGGCGGCGCGGGCGGTATCGGTGTGGCGACGGCACTGCGCCAGGGCCTCATTCAGGCGGGCCTCAGCGCCGAAGAAGCTGCCAACCGGGTGTTCGTCCTCGACCAGCGCGGCCTGATCCAGAATGACCGCGAGCTGGAAGCCTTCAAGCAGCCCTTCGCCCACGACCCGGCCAAGCTCGGTTGGAACATGGGCCACAACCCCGACCTGCTGGAAACCGTGCAGCACAGTGGCGCGACCATGCTGCTGGGCCTCAGCGGAGTGGGCGGCGCGTTTACCGAGGAAGTGGTCCGGGCCATGCAGCACAACACCGCCCGTCCGGTCATTTTCCCCATGAGCAACCCCACGCCCAACTGCGAGGCCCAGCCCGAGGATGTGCTTCGCTGGACGGGCGGGCAGGCCATCGTCTGCACCGGCAGTCCGTTTGCACCTGTCGAGTTAAGCGGGCAGACCTACACGGTGGGGCAGGGCAACAACGCCTTCATCTTTCCGGGGCTGGGCTTCGGGGCCATTCTGTGTGGCGCGTCCAAAATCAATGATGCGATGGTCGCGCAGAGCGCCTACGCGCTGGCCGAATACACCGCGCAGCACTACCCCGAGCGCACCTATCCGCCCGTTTCGGCGCTGCGCGAGGTCAGCCTGACAGTGGCGGTGTGGGTGATCGAGCAGGCGGTCAAGGACGGTGTGGCGACGGCGGCGGTGCAGGGCCTGAGCCGGGACCAGCTGACCGAGTACGTCCGCACCCGCGCCTGGGAGCCGAACTATCTGCCGTACCGCCCTGCCGGGGCCAATGAGGGAGAAGGGGCCAGTGGGGACGGGACAGGTGAGACGGCGTGACCTGGCGGCAAGCTGATGCACGCGGCGCGGCTGAAGCGGGGGGCGGTGCTGCTGGGAACGGGTCTACCGGCGATAATGCCGTCATGCCACACCATCCCCTGAGTCTGCCAGAAATCAATGCCCTGAGTCCCGAGGAATTTACCCGTTACTTTGCGGGCGTGCTGGAATACTCGCCGCAGTACGCCGCGTGGGCCGCGCAGCAGCGGCCCTTTGCCAGTGCCGAGGCCATAGCGGGCGCCTTCAAAGACGCCGTGGCCGCCGACACCGCCGAGGCCCAGCGCCAGCTGATCCGTGCCCACCCCGACCTCGCTGGCAAGGCCGCGCTGGCCGGTGAACTCACGGCGGAAAGTACCCACGAGCAGGCTTCCGCCGGGCTGGACCGCCTCAGCAGCGAGGAATACGACGAGTTTCACCGCCTCAACGCCGCCTACCACGAGAAATTCGACTTTCCATATGTGGTGTGCGTGCGCGAAAACACCAAGGACACCATCTTCGAGGGCGCGCGCCGCCGACTGGCCCATACCCCCGAGGAGGAGCGGGCCGCCGCGCTGCACGAGATCAGCCGGATTGCCCGTCTGCGCGTGCTCGATCTGGTGGGCCAGGAACCGGGCCAGAAACCGGGCGAGGGAGAGAAACGATGAACCGGCGACGATGAAGTTCAGGCCCCCTGCTGGTGCGCCCCGCAGGCCCCGCTTACCCCTGTCTGCCCTGCCCCCGTTCCCCGCCCTGACCACCCTGGAGGAGATCATGTTCTATCTGCGTGACCAGTTGCGCGGCCAGTGTCCTCAGCAGGGCCTGGTCGGCGGTGCTCAGCCCGCTCAGCAGTCGCCTGGCCGTCCGGGTGTGCTGGGGCAGCAGCGTAGCGACCAGTTGCCGTCCCGCGCTGCTCAGGCCCACGCGGACCGAGCGGCGGTCCTGTTCGCCCGGCCAGCGCTCGATCAGCCCACGCCGCAGCAGACGCTCGGTGCGGTTGCTCATCGAAGGCCCGCTGATCGCGGCCAGTCGGCTCAGTTCGGTGGGTGTCAATCCTTCAGGTGGGGCGGAGCGGTACAGCGTCAGCAGCAGGTCCCAGCCCGCGGCATTCAGGCCGTGTGGCAGGTAAGTCTGCTCGATTTCGCGGGCCAGGGTGCTGTGCAGGCGGCTCAGCAGCAGCAGCGTCAGCATCGGCCCACTGTCCAGCGCCGGGTCGGTCCGCTGCCAGTCGCTGGCGATCTGCCTCAGCAGCGCGGGGGTCTGGCTCCGTGAATTCATGTGTCCTGTACGCTAACACGCTCCCGCCCCTCTGCGCTCTCCTTGCGGCCAGCACGTCACCCCACCGCCAGAGACTGCTAGACTGAGCCGACCAAAATTACAGAGACGTCTAAGTATTTTGCCCGGTCGTCTGTTTCCAGCGGCGTCCCCGGCCCCTTTCCGCTTCCCGGGCCTCTTCTTTTCTCGCACTTTCCTGCGGCCTTAAGCCCTAGCCCGTAAATCTCATGTTGGCAAATCGGTGCCCCCAGGAGGAAACATCATGTCCGGAACCCAGCAGCCCACCCAGAAGGTCAAGGTCAACGTCAAGCTCGGCGACAACAACTACGGCAAGGCCGAAGTTCAGCTGATGAAAATCAGGCGGGACCGCCCCAGCCACGAACTCAAGGACGTGCGCGTGCGCGTGGGGATGTACGGCGATTTCGATGCCGCGCACACCAAGGGCGACAACACCGACCTGATCGCCACCGATACCGTGCGGAACACCATCTACGGGCTGGCGAAGGAAGGCTTCAACGGCAGCATCGAGGAATTCGGCAAGGAACTGATCAAGCACTTTGTAGCCACTGGCCCCAAGGTGACGGGGGCCTTCGCGGAATTTACCGAGCACCTCTGGGACCATGTGCAGGTGGCCGGGCAGCCGCATGACCACTCCTTCGTGCGCCAGATGCCCAAGCACACCGCCCGGGTGGACAGCCGCGACGGTAAGACCTTCCAGGTGACTTCCGGCATCGAGGAACTGTATGTCCTCAAGACTACCCAGAGCGGCTGGGAAGGCTTTTTGCTGGAGGAGCGCTTCACCACCCTGCCTGAAACGAACGACCGCGTGATGGCGACCTTCGTGACCACCAGGTGGGAATACGCCGTGGACAGCTGCGACTACGACGCCGTGTGGCAGGCCGTCTTCAGCCAGATTCAGGAAACCCTGACCGACCACTACTCGCCCAGCCTTCAGCGCACCCTGTACCTGATGGGCGAGGCCGTGCTGAGCCGCTGCCCGGAAATCTCGCGGATCTGGTTCCAGATGCCCAACAAGCACCACCTCAAGTACAACCTGGAACGCTTTGGCCTGGAAAACAACAACGAGATCTATCACGTGGACCCCGAGCCTTACGGCCTGATGGAAGCCTGGGTGGAGCGGGCCGAGTGAGCCAGCCCTCTGTTCCGGCCCATTCCGGCCTGACCACGCATGTTCTGGACACGGCGCGGGGAAAACCGGCTCAGGGCATCCGGGTCGAGCTTTACCGGGTCGCGGCAGAAAGCGGCGGCGAAACGCGCCAGAAGCTGACCGAGGCCGTGACCAATCAGGATGGCCGCACCGATGCGCCGCTGATCGAACGCGGCTCCCTGACCCCCGGCACCTTCGAGCTGACCTTTCACGTCGCCGAGCATTTCAGAGGGTTTCCGGGCGTGTCCGAACCGCCCTTTCTGGACCGGGTCACGCTGCGGTTTACCGTCTCTGACACCACCGGGCACTACCACGTCCCACTGGTGATGACGCCGTGGTCCTACAGCACCTACCGGGGCAGTTGATCCAGGGGCGTCCAGGTGGGAAATATGCCGAAAGGTCCGCCTGGATGTCCTTTTTCCCATTCGCGCTTCGCCCGCCTGATTCAGGGATGACTCCCGCTGCACTTACCGCAGTCCAGGTGTTCCGCCGCCCGTAGACGGATGAGGTTTTTGTTCGCCCAGGAGGGCTTTTATGACTCAGGTCAATACGGTTTCCGCAGTTCACCCGGTAGATGAGATTCTGCCCCCCCAGAATATGGTCCTGTTTGGTCTGCAACATGTCATGAGCATGTACGCCGGAATTGTGGCGGTGCCGCTGGTCCTCGCGAGTGCCATTGGCCTTCAGGGCGACGCGCTGGTGCGGATCATCGACGCCAGCTTTTTCATGTGTGGTCTGGCGACCCTGATTCAGACCCTGGGCATAGGCATCTTTGGGGCCAAACTGCCTATCGTGCAGGGCACCACCTTCGCCTCGGTGGCGACCATGATCCTGATCGGCAAGCAGTCGGGGCTGCCGGGCATTTACGGCGCGGTGATCGCGGGCGGCGTGTTCTGTATCCTGGCCGCGCCCTATTTTTCGCGTCTGCTGCGCTTTTTCCCGCCAGTGGTCGCGGGAACGGTGATCACTATGATCGGAATCTCGCTGCTGCCGGTGGCCTTCAACTGGGCGGGCGGCGGCGTGCCGGGACTGCCCGGCTTCGGTGATCCGTCCAACCTTGCTCTGGCGGCCATCACCCTGTTGATCGTGCTGCTGATCTCGCGTTTCGGGCGCGGCTTCGTATCGCGCATCGGTGTGCTGCTGGGGCTGGTGATCGGGACTACCATCGCCGCGCTGCTGGGCAAGGTCAGCACCGCTGGAATTGCCTCTGCCGACTGGTTCGGGTTTACTCCGCCGATGCACTTCGGCACACCGGTTTTCAGCATCGTGCCCATTCTGTCCATGCTGCTGGTCATGCTGGTGGTCATGGTCGAGACTACCGCCGACCTGCTGGCTATCGGTGAAGTCACGGGTAAGCATGTCGGTGCCGACGACGTGGCGAAAGGCCTGCGGGCCGACGGTCTGTCTACAGCGCTCGGCGGCCTGTTCAATGCCTTTCCCTTCACGGCCTTTGCCCAGAACGTGGGGCTGGTGCGCTTCACGGGCATCAAGAGCCGTTATGTGGTGGCGACCTCCGGCGTGATCCTGATGCTGATGGGCTTTTTCCCCAAACTGGGGGCGCTGGTCGCGGCCATTCCGCTGCCGGTGCTGGGCGGAGCGGGCATCGTGCTGTTCGGGAGCGTGGCCGCCGCCGGAATCCAGACCCTCGCCAAGGTCAATATGGCCGACAACCGCAACCTGACCATCGTGGCGGTCAGCATCGCCCTGGGTCTGGTTCCGACCACGGCGCCCACGCTCTACGCCCACCTTTCCTCACAGGCGCAGCTGTTCCTCAACAGCGGAATCACGGCGGCCAGCCTCAGCGCCATCATCCTGAATATTCTGTTCAACATGATTGGTCATGACCGTGCCCATCCGTCTAGTGTGGCCGATGTCGCAGAACACGCTCCGGAACAGGGCGACGTTCACTAATTTCAGACAGGTTTATTTTCAGATAAGCCGGGAGAAGCAAGAAATGAAGGGATAATCCGCTGTTTGGGTTATCCCTGCTTGTTAGTCTGGATGGACTGATACGGATTTGAGTTGATTCAGACACATTCCGCATTGGTCACACGCCCCCTCACCCTTCCGCCGCCTTGCGGCTCCTTCCCTCTCCCACAAGGGGCGAGGGTAAAACGGAAAGAATCAAAAAGGTTGGGGAATCTTTTTAATTCCGTATGACAGCACCGACAAGATGAGGTCGCCTGGGCAAAGTCACTTCTGCATTCGCTCTGCGCCGCCCCTCTCGCCTGCTGAGCGGCACACGCCGGCTGGTGGCCTTGTTGCGGGCAGGGAAAATGTCGTAAGGTCCTGGTACAGAACAACTCAATTCTGATTCAGTGTGGAGGCGAACGTGGATAAGGTCTACGAAAATGCAGCTGTAGCCCTGCGTGATGTGGTGGCCGACGGGCAAATGATTGCTGTGGGGGGGTTCGGGCTGTGTGGGATGCCTGAGCAACTGATCACGGCGCTACGCGACTCCGGGGTCAAGGATTTGACCGCCGTGTCGAATAATGCCGGGGTCGACGGGTTTGGCCTGGGCCTGTTGCTTCAGACCCGGCAGATCAAAAAGATGATCAGCAGTTATGTCGGTGAAAATAAGGAATTCGAGCGCCAGTACCTGTCTGGCGAACTTGAACTGGAATTTGCCCCCCAGGGCACCCTGGCCGAGCGGATGCGGGCGGGCGGCGCGGGGATTCCGGGCTTCTATACCAAAACGGGTGTGGGCACGCTGATCGCCGAGGGTAAAGAGCATAAGGAATTTGACGGGCAGACCTACATTCTGGAGCGCGGCATCGTGGCCGATCTGAGTCTGGTCAAGGCCTGGAAAGCGGACCGCGCAGGCAATCTGGTGTACCGCAAGACCGCGCAGAACTTTAACCCCGTGGTGGCAAGTTGCGGCAAACTCACCGTGGCCGAAGTAGAGGAGATCGTGGAAGTGGGCGAACTCGACCCCGACAGTGTCGATACGCCGGGCATCTATGTTCACCGCGTCGTGTTGAATCCCAACCCCGAAAAACGGATCGAGAAAAAGACGGTGAGGAACTGATGGATAAGTTGAGCTACGAAAATGGTCCCCTGCTTCTTTTGTTGTCAGTGACCTGCGGGAGGTTGTGATGCCCTGGGACCGTGAACAGATGGCCGCCCGCGCCGCGCAGGAGTTGCAAGACGGGTATTACGTGAATCTGGGGATCGGCCTGCCTACTCTGGTCGCCAACCACATTCCGGAGGGCATGCAGGTGATGTTGCAGTCGGAAAACGGTCTGCTGGGCATCGGCCCCTTTCCGACGGAAGCGGAGATTGACGCCGACCTGATCAATGCCGGAAAACAGACCGTCACGGCGTTGCCCGGGGCCAGCTTTTTCAGCAGCGCCGAGAGCTTTGCCATGATCCGGGGCGGCCACATCAACCTGGCGATTCTGGGGGCCATGCAGGTGAGCGAGCACGGCGACCTGGCCAACTGGATGATTCCGGGGAAGATGGTCAAGGGCATGGGCGGGGCCATGGACCTTGTGGCCGGTGTGCAGCGCGTGATCGTTTTGATGGAACATGTGGCGAAGGGTGATGAGCACAAGATTCTACGTGAATGCGCCTTGCCCCTGACTGGTCTGAAGGTAGTGGACCGGATCATCACCGATCTGGGCGTGCTGGACGTGACGCCCCAGGGATTGAAGCTGGTTGAACTCGCACCGGGAGTGACGCTGGAAGAGATGCAGGCCAAAACCGGAGCGGAGATTCGGAACACCTGAAGTCGGTAATAGGCGCTGCCTTGTCCGGGACGCCATCGGGCTTATTCAGAGAGACATTTTGCGCGGCGGCGAGTACCGCCATCTGGTAGCCTGCCTCATCTAAAATCTGCTCTGTCAGCCGAGGTAAACATGACTTCAAGTTCAGAATCCCAACCTTCAGACGCTCAGTCTTCAGAAACCCAGTATCTCGCCGACCTTCGGCGGTTGCAGCAGCAGCACTGGCCGCCCGGCGTACCGCAGGAAGCCAGCTACCCCTTCGGAGAGCGGCCCATCACCGTTTACCTTCAGGAATGGGCGCGCCAGGAGCCGCAGCGGGCGGCGGTCGAATTTTACGGCCACACCACTTCCTACGCGGAACTCGACGACCTGAGCGACCGGCTCGCCACTCTGCTGCGCGGGCGCGGCCTGGAAAATGGCGAACGGGTCATGGTCATGCTGCCCAACTGCCCGCAGTTCATGACGGCCTTTTACGGCGTTCTGAAAAGTGGCGCGATTCTGGTACCGATCAGCCCGATGGCGCGGGGTGGAGAACTGGAGCACCTGTTCGCCGAGGCCGGGGCCAGTGCCCTGATCGTGCTGGACGCGCTGCTGCCTGTGGTCTCGCCCCTCGTCGCCGGGACAGGCATCCGCGAGATTTTCACTGTCAGCCTGGCGGGAATGGTGCCAGCTCCGACGCTGCCCCTGCCTGATATTTTGCAGGGCGAGGCGCAGCCGGTCGATGCCCGCGACCTGTACACCCAGCTGGCCCGCACGGTGCCGCAGCCCCTGCCCGCGCCCGAGCTGGACGCCCCAGCGGTCATCAACTTCTCGGGCGGCACGACTGGTCTGCCCAAAGGCTGCCTGCATCATCAGCGTGACCTGATCTATACCAGCGCGTCGTACTGCACGGCGGCCATCGCTCCCCACGAGCGTCCGGTGTGCCTGAGCTTCCTGCCGCAGTTCTGGATCGCGGGGGAGGATATGGGTGTGCTGTTCCCGGTGTTCCTGGGGGCCACGCTGGTGCTGCTGGTGCGCTGGGACATCCAGGCGTTCCTGAAGGCCGTGCCGCACTACGGGGTCACGCTGACCACGCTGCTGGTCGATCAGGTAGACGACCTGCTGCATCACACGGGCGCGGCACAGACCGATTTCTCGTCGCTGCGGCAGGTCAACGCCATCTCGTTCATGCGTAAGCTGAACCCGGAGTACCGGCGGCGCTGGGCCGAACTGACCGGCAGTCTGGTCGCCGAGGCGGCTTATGGCATGACCGAGACGAACACCTGCGACACCTTCACGCGCGGTTTTCAGGATGACGATTTCGACCTCAAGACGCAGCCGACCTTCGTGGGTCTGCCGGTGCCGGGCACCGAATTCAAGATCTGTGATTTTGAAACCGGACAGTTGCAGCCGCTGGGAGAAGAAGGTGAAATCTGCATTCGCAGTCCGGCGGTCTTCAAGGGCTACTGGCACGACCGCCACGCCCCGGTCGAGCGCCCCGGCGGCTGGCTGCATACCGGTGACAGTGGCATTATTGACGGGCAGGGGCTGCTGCACTATCTGGGGCGCCGCCGCGAGATGATCAAGGTCAACGGCATGAGCGTCTTTCCGGGCGAACTGGAAGTGCTCATCGGGCGGCATCCGGCGGTGGCGGGCGTGGGCGTGCTGGGCCGCCCGCACGACCGGCGCGGCGAGGAAGTGATCGCCTTCGTGGTGCTGCGCCCGGACCAGCCGCTGAGCGCCGCCGAGCTGACCGAGTGGTGCCGCAACGAGATGGCTTCCTATAAGGTGCCGGTCATTCACCTGACCGACACTCTGCCGCTGACCACGACCGGTAAGGTAGACAAAAAGCAGCTGCTGCCGCGCCTGAGCGAGATTCCCGCCAGTTCGCCTGCCGGGGCCACAGGGCCGGAGCGGGGCCAGTGACCAGCACACTGGCGGCGTCCACGTCGGCCCCCCGCGTACTGATCGCCAACCGGGGCGAGGTGGCGGTGCGAGTCGAGCGAGCGCTCTCAGCGCTAGGCTGGCAGAGCGTGGCGGTCTACGCCCTCGACGACGCCAGTTCTCTGCATGTGCGCCGGGCCGACCGCGCCGTGGAGCTGCCAGGGCGCGGGGCCGCCGCTTACCTGGATATCGCCGCGCTGCTCAGGGTGGCGCGTGAACAGCAGGTCACGCACGTTCACCCCGGCTACGGCTTTCTGAGTGAAAGTGCCGAGTTCGCGCGGCAGTGTCAGCAGGCGGGCCTGACCTTCATCGGCCCGGACGCCGCCACGCTGGAGCTTTTTGGTGACAAAAGCCAGGCACGGTCCCTGGCGCGTGAGCTGGGCGTTCCGGTCGTCCCCGGCACGGACGGCCCTACCTAACTGGCCGCTGCCGCCGCGTTCATGCAGCAGCACGCGGGGCAGCCGGTCATGCTCAAGGCCTGCTCCGGCGGGGGTGGACGCGGCATGCGGGTGGTCCGGACGCCGGAAGAACTGCCCGCCGCGTTTGAGGCCGCCAGCCGTGAAGCGACCCTCGCCGCTGGACAGGGCGAGCTGTACGCCGAACTGCTGGTGACCGGTGCCCGGCACATCGAGGTGCAGATCGTCGGTGACGGCCACGAGGTCACCCACCTCTGGGCTGACTAACGCACACATTTTTCTAATCTGTAGGGGTCATGTCTTGCCCCTCCTCCTCTCTACCCCGTACGCCTTCTTGCTCTTTCCGCGATCTTCGCCTGAACAAGCGTGCCACACATCTTTTTGAGAG
>JAGLBK010000339.1 GCA_018260275.1 Deinococcus sp. | reverse complement strand
AAGATTCGTTACCGCCAGCTCCCGGCTAAGCTTCTTGGCCTGAACACTGATGCGACATCAACTTAACTCGCTATCAATAAGAAGGTATGCCTGACAGAAAATACAGGCACTAAAAAAGCCCCCGCAGTGGGGGGCGACTCAGAAAAACGACTTCAGACGGCGAGGACCTGACGGCCATCGTAATAGCCGCAGCTCGGGCAGATGTGGTGCGAGAGCTTTTTGGCCTGGCAATGGGGGCAGGCGGTCAGGTTGGGGGCGGTCAGCGCGTGGTGGCTACGGCGCATATCGCGCTTGCTCTTGCTGGTTTTCTTCTTGGGAACGGGGTGTTTAGCCATGATTTTTCTCCTCGGGGGGCCGCTCGGCGCTTTTTGAACTGGTGGGGCCCTGCGCCGGGGCGACTGCTCAACCCTGTCCTGTGGTTCCAGGCAGGCGAGACAACAGCCAAAAGTATAGCACAGCTGTGACGTTACACGTAAACTAGCTAACGGCCTCCAGAAGTTCCGTGGCTGTTGCCGACTTCGTCATGCCCGGAGCCTTCCTGCCTCCGTGCCGATGGGACGGCGGCCCAGCAGAGACTCATTCGACCTACTGCGAGACTTCAGCGGCCCCGAGGTGGTCGAAGCGGTTGACCCACTCGACCAGCGGCCCCCACCCGGCGGGCGCGTCCGGCGCGGGCAAGGTGATGAGCGTGGTGGCGGTGTTGTAGACGCGAAAATATGCCGCCCCATGTCCTACCAGCGAGCGCAAGAGGTACTGCGTGAAGTTGCCGTGCGTGACCAGGGCGATCAGTTCGTCGCCGCCGTGCAGCGCAGTCAAATCGGCCAGCACCTGCCCGGCCCGTGCCATGAAGATCGTTTCGTCGTCCTCCGGTTCGAAGCCCCCGGCCCAGGCTTCGGCAGCGTTCAGGCCAGCAGGCCACAGCAGATGCGGGTTTTCGGTCAGCAGTTCGGTGTGGGCTTTACCCGGTACACCGTAGCCCACGCCGGATTCGTCGCGCAAGAACAGGCCGCCCGTCTCGTGGGCATGGGGCAAGCCCTGCACCTTCAGGCCCAGGGCCGGGGCCAGCGGAGCCGCCGTCTGCACCGCCCGCGTGGTCAGGCTGCAATACAGGTGCGTGACCGCCTGCAAAGTCGGGTCTGTGCGGGCAAACTCGGCCAGCGCCCTCGCCTGCTGGCGGCCCAGTTCGGTCAATGGCGGGTCATGCGAACGGCCCGCCGTGCCACCCGTTTCGGCAAACAGCAGGTTGTTGGTGGACTGGGCGTGGCGAATCAGCAGCAGGCGCATGGCTCAAGCATAGACCGGCCCAGAGCGCGAATCAGTCGCCCACCATGACCCAGTTGCGCCCGGCGGCTTTGGCGGCGTAAAGCAGGGCGTCGGCCTCGGCGATCAACTGGGTCGGCGTGGCTCCGGGCCGCAGCATGACCGCGCCGATGCTGATGGTCAGCGACGGCAAAAAATCCTGCTGGCCCGCCTGCCGCCGGTGCAACTCGCTGACGCTCTGGCGCAGGCGCTGGGCCAGGGCGTCGCCGTGCTGCGGGGTGGACACCCTGGCGACGACCATAAATTCCTCGCCGCCCCAGCGCCCCACGAAATTCTCGGGGCCGATGCCGTCCTGAAGGGTCTGCGCTACCCGTTGCAAGGCCCGGTCGCCCACCAGGTGCCCGAACTGGTCGTTGACCTGCTTGAAGTAGTCGAGGTCGAGCAGCATCAGCATGGCTCCGGGGTGCGGGTTTTGGGCCAGAAGGTGCAGTTCTTCTTCTACCGATTGACGGGACAATGCACCAGTCAGGCCGTCAAAGCGTAATTCCTGCTGGAGCTTTATATTGATAACGCGGAAAGTTGTTGTCGAATTGTAAACTCTGGACATGTCTGAGGTTTGGAAGCCACGACTCC
>JAGLBK010000338.1 GCA_018260275.1 Deinococcus sp. | reverse complement strand
GACCCTCGCCCCCTTGCGGGGGAGGGCCTTGCGAAGCAAGGGGAGGGGGGTAAGTGGGCGAGGCTTCCCCACATTTACCGCTTGACGCTCCACTAGTCGCACTTTGCATAACAGGGTTCTAAAAGTATCCGAACCATTGAGGCACAGGCCATGAGCTATGAGGAAAAGCCTCCCGGTTCAGTGCGCCGCTTCGACTTCCTTGCCCTGGTTTTCCTGAGCCAGCCGTGCCCAGTTGACCCGGCGCTGACGCCACTCGAAAATCAGCATCTTGCTGATCTCGTCGAGGGCGCGGGCCACGAACACGCCCCAGACGCCCAGCGAGGTGTGCATGCCCAGCCAGATCGCCAGCGGCAGCCCCACGCCAAACGCCCCGATCAGGTCGCCCGCGATAATGCCTTTGCCGTCGCCCGCGCTGGGCAGCACGCCGCCGCCGACGATCATGTTGCGGACCTTGAACATCTGGGTGGCCGCCGTAATCAGCACCCCGATGATGGCAATGTGCTGCACGTCACTTCCCACCTTTGGGAACAGGCCAGGCACCAGCAGACTGCTGAGGGCGAACACGGCCCCAAAGGCAAACGCCGTGACCAGCCCGGCGCGGGTCAGGCGGCGCAACCAGAGCTGTGCGCCTTCGGCGTCGCCCGCCCCCAGCGCCTTGCCGATCAGCACCGTCGCCGCGCTCATCAGGCCAAAGCTGCCCACGATAAAAATCCCTTCCAGCGAGGCCACGATCTGACTGGCAGCCAGCGCGTCGGTGCCCACCCGCGCAAAGACCGCCGCGTAGATAAAGCCGCCCAGCGTCCAGACGAACTCGGTGAAGGCCAGCGGCGCACATAGGCTCAGCAGCGGCGCGACAATCGAGCGCCATTCGGCCCGCTCGGGCAGTTCCAGCCGGGCCAGCTGGCGCGGGCCGTAGACCTGATAGCCCAGGTGGAGCGCTTTGTAGGTGTTCGACACCAGGATCGCCCAGGCCGCCCCGACCAGCCCCAGCTGCGGCAGCAGCCCGACCCCGAAGACCAGCCCGTAGGCCAGCAGACACTCGATAATGACGCTGATGACGGTGGCGACCAGCGGCGTGCGGGCGTGGCCCAGACTCCGCAGCGCCCCGCTGAGCACCCAGCCCAGGATGCCCGGCACCAGCGCGAACATGAAGACCTGCATGTAGGGCGTGGCCGCCTGCGTCACGGCGGGGTCGCCCCCGGCCAGCCGCAGCAGCGTGGGCGCACCGAGCACCACCGGCACCGTCAGGCCCCCGGCCAGCGCGACACTGAACAGCAGCGTGGCGCTGAGGGTATGGTTGACCCCGCTCTGATCCCCGGCCCCGGCGCGGCGGGCCACCAGAATGCTAGTGCTGCTGCCCAGCGCCCCCAGCGTGGCGAAGAACAGAAAGCCCAGGCTACCGCTGAGGCCCACTGCCGCCACCGCCACCGCGCCCAGCACCCCCACCACGATCTGATTGATGAAGGTCAGCACCAGCTGAATGACCATTTCGAGGCTGACCGGAACGGCGATCTGGGCGATTTCCCGCATCGGCGAGGGACTGGGGGCAGATGTGGTCACGGCAGACATAGGTGGACAGCCTACAGGGTTTGGGTTAGCAGGGCATCAGCCGAATGAGCAGAGCCGACTGAAACTCCATACAAGGCCGCAAAAAAAGTGAACCCCACGCCTGGAGTCCACTTGACGAGTCTGCCTCTTGAGGGGCCTGCTTCTTCAGGCGTGCTGCGCCGGGGTGTCCTGCCGCACCGTGACCTGGGGCCGGGTGACCAGCACCACCGCCAGCAGCGCCAGCAGCACCGCGCCGCTGAACAGGTACGGTGAACCGTGCCCGGCACGCTGGTACAGCGAAGTGCCGATCAGGGGGCCGACCATGCGGCCCAGGGCCAGGGCGCTGCTGTTAAGGCCC
>JAGLBK010000337.1 GCA_018260275.1 Deinococcus sp. | reverse complement strand
GTGCGCTCCATCACTCGCCCGATCAGGTCGAGGTCGCCGCAGCGAAAGGTGTGCTCAAACAGAAAACCGCGCTCGATCTCGGGGGCGTGTTGCCGCGCCGCGTCGAGCACCAGTGGGCTAAAGCTGCTGACAATCACCCGTTTTTCAAAGCCGCGCTCCTGGATGGCGTCCAGCGTGCGGGCCACGCGGTCATCGGGGCGGCGTTCCTCGGCCTTGATCTCGACATTTACATAGGCCGTGTGACCCGCCATCCAGTCGAGCATGTCGTTCAGTGTCGGAATGTGTGGGGGCAGCTCGGCTCGGCGCAGTTGGGGTAGTCGCCGTCTGTCCGGCAGATGGGGGTCGTGGTGCATGACCAGCGTACCGTCGGCCAGGCGGCGCACATCGACTTCTACGCCGTCTAGTCCGGCGTCCAGCGCGGCCTGATAACTGGGAAGCGTGTTTTCGGTGAACTGATGCGGCGAGCCACGGTGTCCGAGCAGCAGAGGAGACATGGGCCTGAAGATAGGGGCAATCTGTCAGGAGGCGGGTTACTGGGCCTCTACTGTTAAGCCTCTGTATGTCTGCCACATGACTTTTAGGCGTTACCCTGTAGCTATGGCGAATCTCGGCTCCTCTACAGTGATGCTCACGGGTGCGGGCGGCGCACTAGCAACGGCAATAGCCCAGGAACTTGAAGATGCGGGCGCACAGATGGTGCTGGTCGGGCGCGGTGAGTCGCTGGCCCGCGCCGCCGACCGCTTTCCGGCCACCGAGGTGATCGACGTCGATCTGACCGACGAGGGCAGTGTCGAGCAGCTCCGTAAGGTCAAGGTAGACACCCTCATTCACACGGTCGGGGCCTGGAGCGTGCAGGACGTTCAGAAGGCCACCATCGACCAGTACCGCGCCATGTTCGACGAGAACATGCTGACGCTGTTTCACGCCGTTCAGGGCGTCTTGCCCAGCATGTTGCGCCAGAAGGACGGCATGGTCATGGGGGTCAGTGCGGGGCAGGCCGCGCAGCTCAGTGGCCCCAAGTCGGCGCTGTATACGGCGAGTAAGGCGGCGGTCGGCGCGTATATTCTCAGCCTGCACGACGAACTGAAGGCCAAAGGCGTGCGTGGCTGTGTGCTGTACCCCATGGGGGCCATCGACACGCCCGAAAACCGTGATGAAGGCATGAAGTGGGAAACCATGATCGACCCGCGCGGCCTCGCCAAGACGGTCGCCCACGCCCTCACCCGCCCAGACCGGGCGCATATCACCGAGATCAAGGTGTACCCCGACGAAGACCCCAACAACTGATCGAACGGCTAATAAAAGGAAGCTGACTGCCGGAGTAGTCAGCTTCTTTTGTGGATTGTCCGGCTCAGGAGCGCTCGTCGCTAAACGTCACTTTGAGGGGCGTCTTCTTGTCGTCGGGCAGGCGCTGGCTGGCTTCACTGATTCGCAAACCCGCCCAGGCCGTATTCGGTTTTTCCGGGGTTTGCAGTTTGACCAGGCGCAAATGATTGTCCTGGCTGACCAGCACGGTCGCGACCAGTTCCCCGGCCCGAATGCAGCGGGCGTTCATGGGGCAGCGGCTGTCCTTTACAGACAGCACCACGATTTTTTGGTTGCCCAGTTGCCCGGTCTGGCCGTTTTGCAGGCTCACGCTGGCGGCGCTGGCCTGAGCACTCAGGAGAAGGCCGCACAGGGCGGTCAGGAGGAGGGGACGCATAGGCACACTTTGTAGCGTGGGGCTGAAGCTGGTCTGACCTGACCCCTGAGCGGTCTTTACAGTTCTGGCAGGGGAGCCGCTTCAGCCAGCGCCCGGAAGGTTCCAGCCTTGCCCAGCAGACCCATATGCTCGTAGCAGTCGGCCAGTTTCAGGGCAAAAAACTGCGTGGCCTTGTGGTCCTGGCGGCATTCGGCGGCTTCCAGGCAGCAGCG
>JAGLBK010000336.1 GCA_018260275.1 Deinococcus sp. | reverse complement strand
TTCTGGGCGCCCTGGTGTGGCCCCTGCCGCATTATTGCCCCGGTGGTCGAGGAACTGGCCGGGCAGTATGAAGGCCGCGTCAAGGTCGGCAAGGTCAACGTCGACGAGAACCCCGCCACTGCCGGACAGTTCCGCGTGATGAGCATTCCCACCCTGCTGCTGTTCAAGGACGGCCAGCTGGTCGATACCCTGGTCGGCGCCCAGCCCAAGCGCTCCTTCGAGGTGCTGCTCGACAAGCACGTCGGCGCAGCTGCCAGCTAAGTGCAACGTACTTAAATTTCGTCGCGCGGCAAAAGGCGGGGGCTACGGCCTCCGCTTTTTTTGGTTTCCGTGGCTTTGGGCTTGACAGCCCTCACCCGTCTTACCTACAGTTCCAGTTCATGACGCGCCCCAGCCACTTTGCCCGCAAAAAACAGGACGCGGCGCGTGACCTGCTGCCGATCAGGGCCGGAATTCAGCCCGCACAGCCCATCACCGGGGAGGTGGTCGAGCTGTACAGCGACGGCGCTTGCGACACCACCGCCGGGCATGGCGGCTGGGCGACCATCCTGCGTTACGGCGAGCGCGAACTGGTGCTCAGCGGCCACGAGGAAGGGACGACCAACAACCGCATGGAGCTGCGTGGCCTGCTTGAAGGGCTGCTGACGCTCAAGCGGCCCTGTCAGGTGCGGGCGATTACCGACAGTCAGTACCTGCGTAAGGCCTTTACCGACGGCTGGATTCTGAAGTGGCAGGCCAACGGCTGGCAGACGGCGGGCCGCGAGCCGGTCAAAAACCGTGACCTCTGGGAAGCGTTGATCGAGCAGGCGCATAAGCATTCGCTGACCTTCGTGTGGGTCAAGGGCCACGCTGGGCACGGCGAAAACGAACGCGTGGACAGACTGGCGGTCGAGGAACGCCTCAAACTCCGCAAAAGATAAAGCCGGAAGGCTTCAGATCAGGAACTTTTTTCATGCCCGGCGCGTATCCTGTCGGGATATGGCCCCTCATCTCACCACTGTGTTGACCGTGGCCCGCACCGGCAAGGATGTGGTGCGCTACCTGATTCGGCCGGCCCGTCCTTCCCGCAGCGGCGAACCGGGCGGTCAGCTCTCCGGTCAGCTCGGCGAGTGGGGACGCGACCCCTGGCTGCCCGCTCCCGACCCGCAGCAGAAGTGGCAACGCGGCGCCAGTCTCACGCGGCGCGGCCTGGGACTGGCGACCTTGCTGGTGCTGGCGGCGCTGGGAGCCGTCGTGCTGGCCGTCGCAACGCTTCTGCTGGGCATCGGTGCGGCTTCCGGGCACGCTTTTGCCGGGTGGCTGCTGCTGCTGGTGCTGCTGGCCGGGGCTTACGGGGCCTACTGGACGCTGCGCCGCGCCTCCGAGTTGCTGCGGGCCAGGGCCGAGGTGCCGGTGGAGGTGCCGCCGAGGGGAGAGGCGTCACCCGTGAGCGCTGCAAACACACTGGACACCGACGAGGCGCGGCTGCTCACGCTTCTCCGGACGCATGAACGTGGGCTGCCGGGCACGCTTCTGCCTGCCTTTCAGGCCACCGTGATCGCCACCCGCGACGCCCTGCGCCTGACTGCTGCCGACGCCGCCTTGCAGCGCGACACCTTCGACGCACGTCAGGCCGCCCGTGAAGACCTGCCCGAACTGATGAGCGCTTACCGCGCCGTACCGCCCAGCCGCCAGTCGGACGAACAACTGCTGGAGCAACTGGCCCTGATCGAACGCCGGATGCAGAGCATCGTGGGCCAGCGGGCGGCTTCCCGGCAGCGTGAGCTGAGTGCCCATGGCCGCTACCTGCAAGACAAATACACGGTGACCCCGATCAAAACTGCCCAAGCAGAGACAGTGCAGGAACGGGCGAAGCCGGTGCATGAGAGGGTGAAGTGATGCCCGCCGTCACCTTTTCAGGCCCCCGCCGCATTCCGTATCCGGGCGGTTGCGTG
>JAGLBK010000335.1 GCA_018260275.1 Deinococcus sp. | reverse complement strand
GGGGAAATCCTGCGGGCCGGGCAGCGGGTAGTCGCGCACGCTCAGGCCGTCTCGGGCAATCACGCCGCAGCGTTCGCGAGCGCCGGACATCCCGGCGGGGTCAGACTTGTAGTCGTCGGGCTTGGCATGAATCACCAGCGAACGATTCAGAATGCCGTTTTCCCCGGTCAGACTGGACTTGTCGGTCATGAAACTGGCCTTGCCCACGCCGTCCGCGCCCACGCTCAGCATCGGCAGGTCGCCGCCGTGGCCGAGCTTGTTGGGAGCCTTGGGGTCGTCATGGTTGCGGCTCATGCTGGGGTCGAAGTGCCCGCCCGCGCCGCCGAAGGGCACCACCTTGTTGGTCGCGGCGTCGATGCCAGGGGTGCAGCGCCCGAACTCATGAATGTGCATGCCGTGCTGGCCTGGCGTCAGGCCACTGACTTCCACGCTGATGTGTACGCCGCTGCCCATCTGTTCAAATTTAGCGGTGCCCAGCACCTGCCCGGCAGCGTCGCGCAGAGCCGCCGTGGCCGAAAGTGGTGCGGCGGGTTGTGCGCCGCCCGCGCTGGCTGTACCCAGGAACAGGGCAGCAAGAAGAAATGTTTTTTTCATGGTCAGACCTCATTGAAGAGAAAGTGCGAAGACAGCAGGGCTTATTTGCCGGTGTACTTCACCCGGTAAATCACGCCGCTCTGGTCGTCGGTAAAGAGCAGGCTGCCGTCGGTGTACACGGCCACGCCCGCCACGCGCCCGAACTGCTTCCACTCACCGTTTTCCTGGTATACGAAGCCGGTCACGAACGGTTCGATCTTCTCGGGCTTGTTATTCGCGTCAAAGACCACGCGGGCAATCTCGTAGCCGCTGGGTTCGGTGCGGTTCCACGACCCCCGGAAGGCGACGAAGGCGTCGTTGCGGTACTCGGCGGGGAACTGCTGGCCGGTGTAGAACGCCAGCCCGATGGCGGCGGCGTGGGCGTTGTAGTTCAGGGTGCTGCCCTGGGTAGCGGCGCAGTACTCGGCCTTGCTGATTTTGCCGGGGATGTTGGCGGTGTTGGTGTAGGGATCGGGAATCTTGTCGCCGTAACAGAAGGGCCAGCCGTAATTCTTGCCGCGCACCAGGGTATTGAGTTCCTCGGGTGGGATGTTGTCGCCGTGCCAGTCGCTGCCCTGGTCCATGCCGTACATGGTCTTGGTGACTGGATGCCAGCCGAAGCCGATGGTGTGGCGCAGGCCACGGGCGTAAACCTCACGGCTCTTACCGTCGGGCGAAATCCGCAGCACGGTGGCTTCTTCCGGGTTCTGGCCGGGGGCGTCGTTGTTGGTCGCGCCGAACGAAGCGTAGAGGTAGCCGTCCGGCCCCCACTTCAGGCTGCGTGCCGGGTGCTGGCCCGCGTCGGGGAAGCCGTCGGCAAAGACGCGGGGTACGCTCAGGCCGCCGTCCTTGCTGATGTCCATCCCCCAGATGGTCTTTTCGCCCACCGCGTAGAGCTTGCCAGCCTTCACGTCCATGCCGTGCACCAGCTTGAGGTTGTCGGCGACCTTGCGGCGCTCGCTGGCCTCGAACTTGCCGTCCCTGTTGACATCTTTCAGATACCAGATGTCGCTGTTCTGGCGGCGCGACAGGTAAATGCCGCCGTCGGGCATGACCTGCATCATCCGGGCATTGCCCAGGCCAGTCGCCATCACGCTCAGTTCAAAACCCGCCGGAACTTTCAGGCGGGCCAGTTTGTCGGAGGTGAATTCCAGGGCAGTAGGTTCGTTTCTGGTCACTGTGGCCGTCGCGGGCGGCTCAGCGGCGGGAACGGGTCGGGGCGTGGGGGCTTTGGTCTGGGCGTGTGCAGTCAGGGAAACCAGCAGGGCCGCCGTGAGGCCAGCCAGGAGCGTTTTTTGCATGTCAATCCTCCAAAGAAATTTTAGACTGAGTGCAAGGTGCTGACCGGACATTCGGCACAGTTCGTTAAGGCGGCGATGAAATGGG
>JAGLBK010000334.1 GCA_018260275.1 Deinococcus sp. | reverse complement strand
TGAGGAGTCGTGGCTTCCAAACCTCAGACATGTCCAGAGTTTACAATTCGACAACAACTTTCCGCGTTATCAATAATAAGATTCCGTGAGCTTTTTGATTCTTTCCGTTTTACCCTCGCCCCTTGTGGGAGAGGGAGGGAGCCGCGAAGCGGCGGAAGGGTGAGGGGGCGTGTGACCAACGTGGAATGATCAACTTAAATCCATATGCTTTATGCTAAAGCTGGAATGGCCATATCCAATAAAAAGAAGGTTTTATCGGTTCTCGCCAGGTGGCAACGAAACAGAAGGAGCGCCTATCAGCGGCCCGGAATCTCGTTGCCCGCATCGAAGCTGGTGCCGCCGCCGTCACGGTCGGACGGTTCGGGAACGGCGCTGGGCGTGGGCATCTCATGTCCAGTAGGGGTTGCGACATTGCCACTTTCCGATTCGTCGTAGTAGCCCGAGCGTTCGCTTAGCTGGTCACCCGCATCGGTAGGAAGGCCGGTCTGTCTGGGGTCGGTCATAGTTGAAGTGTAGAAATGGCGGCGCACTGGGTGGTTAGCCGGGGCTTGAGCAAATGCACATCAGGCAAAAGCCAGGGCCGAGCCTTCCCACCGCACCTCTCCATCCAGCACCGTCGCCGTTTCGGTCATCCCCAGATGCTGTGCCACCCGGACAGACGCCCGATTCTCCGGGTGAATATTCGCCACCACCAGCGCTATATCCTGTTCGGTCAGCCAGCGCACCATTCCCGCCGCCGCCTCGGTGGCATAGCCTCGCCCCTGAAACGCCGCGCCGATGACCCAGGCAATGTCGGCGCTCAGGATGTCTTGCTGCCTTTCCAGAGTGGCCTGCACATACCCGGCGGCCCGGCCCGTCTCTTTTTCCCGGACTATCCAGTTCAGCCAGCCCTGTTGCCCGTCTGCCGAATGGCCCCGGCTCTGGCGCTGGTAAAGGGCGGTCAACTCGTCCAGGCTGGGCGGTTCGCCACCCGTGAAGGCGTACAGCTGCGCGGCTGAGAGAACCCCGCCCATCTCCGGAGCGTGCGCGGCGCTGAGCGGCTCAAGGCACAGGCGCGGCGTGGCGATCGCCTGGGATGTGGGCCAAATGCCGTGAGTCATTCGCGCACCAGCGGGTGCAGTTCGCCCGCACTCGTCAGCGCCAGCCAGTGCAGGGCGCGGCTGGCCGAGACATACAGCAAGCGGCGCTCGTACTCGGTGCTGTCGTCGTAGGTCTGTTCGTTGCACTGGGCGACGATCGCGGCGCTGAATTCCAGCCCCTTGGCGAGGTTGACCGGCAAAATGACCAGCCCGCCCTTGTAGCGGTGTTCCTGCGTGGTGATCGGTTGCGCGTCGGTGTCGTAGTCGCGCAGTTCCACGCTGAGGCGGTCGGCGTCGGCCCCGCGCCGGGTCACGATGGCGATGTTGGTGTGCCCGGCAGCGCGGGCATCTTTGACGGCCTGGGCAATCAGCGGAAGCTCGGTTTCTCCCCCGCTGTACCGCTGCACCTCGGCCCCGTCACGGTCCACGCCGCGCACGTCGGCGGCCCGGTTGTAGGTGCTGGCGATCTGCGCCCCCAGCTGCGTGATCTGGCGGGTGCTGCGGAAGGTGCGAGAAAGGGTCAGCACCTTGGCCCCCGGCAGCTGGGCCTGCACCGCTTCCCAGCTGCTCGGCCCCTTGTAGCCGTGCATGCCCTGGTTCAGGTCGCCCAGCGCGGTGATGTGGCCAGGGCGCGTGGCCCGCCCCAGCAGCGCGTACAGCAGCGGCGAGTAGTCCTGCGCCTCGTCGAGCACCACGTGGTCGAACAGTTCCAGGGTGCGCCCGTCCTGCCGCCCGATGCCGCCCGTGAACGCCTGCACCGCCAGCATCAGCGGCAGCTCGGTCACGTCGGCGTGGGCGCGGCGCGGGGTCGGCACGCCCGAGAGCGGGTCGGTGAGCAGCAGCCTGATTTCCTTGTCGGTCAGCAGGCCGCTGGCCCCCAGCGCGTCCGGATCGCCCAGCAGG
>JAGLBK010000333.1 GCA_018260275.1 Deinococcus sp. | reverse complement strand
CGGTGCCGCCGTCGTCTTTACCCGTGCTGGCCGCGTCCGTGGTCACAACCTCGCCAAAGAACTGGGCGTCAGCAACAAGGCGATGCCCGTCGAAGAACTGGCCCCTTTGCTGGACGCGGCCCTCGGGGCCAATGGCACCCGCCTGTGCGCCGTCGCCAAGTCCTACCAAGAAGGCGACAAGATCATCATCGAAACCAAAGAAACGGTGTGTAGCGCCGGAGAAGAACAGGGCAGCAGCCGCCGCTGCACCTTCACGCTGGGCGCAGTCCAGGGTGCCCTCGAAGAAATCACGGGGAAAACTTATCTGGCCCAGCAGACCGATTCGGTGCTGGCCGGTCAGGACACCGACAAATTTGAATTCAGCGAATTGTAAACCGTAAATCTCGGGACGCAGGGCCTATGATCACAGCGCCTAGACCGTCCTGAACCAGAGCGTGATGAACCCAGGGAGCAGCATGGCCTGGGTTCATCACGCTTTCTGCCTGAGCCGCCTCATAGCCTGTCAGCCCAGCATTCTTGCCTTTAGCGCCGCCAGCAGGCATGCTGAGCAGCGACATGAAGACAACTGAATTGCCTGAAGCGCGTCCCGAACAGCAGGGACGTCTGGTGGCCGTGATCGGTGCCGGGACACTCGGACGCCGCATCGCCCTGATGTTTGCCGGGGCCGGGGCCGACGTGCGTCTGTGCGACCCCTCGGCGCAGCAGCGAGCCGATGCACTGGACTTTATTGCGCAGGAATGGGAGCGGCGCACCGCAGCCAGCGGCGTGATGACCGGAAAGGTCAACGGCGTGGAAAGCCTCGCCGACGCCGTGGCGCAGGCCTGGCTGGTCATCGAAGCCGTGCCGGAGAAACTGCCACTGAAGCTGGAGATTTTCGCTCAGCTCGACCAGCTGGCCCCGGCAGATGCCATTCTAGCGAGCAACTCATCGTCCTATCCGTCCAGCCGCTTTATCGCTGGCCTGAGCGAAGAGGGACAGCGGCGCGTAGTCAATACCCACTTCTATATGCCGCCGGACCGCACCGCCGTAGAAGTCATGAGCGACGGCGTCACCGCCGACTGGGTCATCGAGACGCTGCTCCGGACCCTGCCCCTGTACGGCTTCACGCCTTACCGGGTCCTGCGGGAATCAGTGGGCTTCATTTACAACCGCGTCTGGGCCGCCATCAAACGCGAGTGCCTGAGCGTCGTCGCGGAGGGCGTCGCCAGCATCGAAGACGTGGACCGGCTGTATATGTCCAATACCGGGGGACGTCAGGGGCCTTTTCAGCAGATGGATCAGGTCGGTCTGGACGTGGTCCTGGACATCGAGGAACATTACGCGGCGGTCAATCCAGCCCTGCCCACGGCCCCACGCGAACTGCTGCGACAGTACATTGCTCAGGGCCGCCTGGGGAAGAAGGTCGGGCGCGGTTTTTACGACTACCCGGCCGGACTTCCTGAAAAGCAATGACGGTCTGAATAAAACGAATCAAGGGAGTCACTATGCCAAAAACGATTTTTATTACCGGAGCCTCGACGGGCCTGGGGCACGCCACAGCCGTTCTTTTTGCGCAAAGAGGCTGGAAAGTCATAGCCACCATGCGTAAGCCGGAAGATGCGGGTGAACTGAGTCAGCTTGAGGGCGTCAGCATTTTGCCGCTGGATGTCACCGACCCGGAGCAGATCAAGAGCAGCGTGGCAAAAGCGCTGGAACTGGCCGACGTAGACGTGCTGTTCAACAACGCGGGGTACGGTCTGGCTGGTCCCTTCGAGGGCGCCACCGACGAGCAGCTGGTGCGGCAGCTCGACACCAACCTGCTGGGCGTCATGCGGGTCACGCAGGCTTTCTTGCCTCATTTCCGGACACGCAAGTCAGGGCTGATCGTCACCACGACTTCTATCGGCGGTCTGGTCGCGTTCCCGTTCAACTCGGTCTATCACGCGACCAAGTGGGCGCTGGAAGGCTGGAGCGAAAGCCTGGCCTTCGAGCTGGCCCCCTTCGGCATCG
>JAGLBK010000332.1 GCA_018260275.1 Deinococcus sp. | reverse complement strand
TGCTATATCGCCAACATCCGGCTGATGCTCAGACGCCTTGAACCTGCTCGAGAGGCTTCATAAACACGCTCTAAGAATTCAGTCAGACTCCTTCTAGACTTCTAGACAAAGTGGCTTAAACGATTAAGCTCTCCCGTGCCGCCTGTTACTCTGGGGCCATGACCCAGCATCTGTCCGGCGAGCTGAAGTGGTGGCAAAGCGGCATCATCTACCAGATTTATCCGCGTTCCTATCAGGACACGGGCGGCGACGGGGTAGGCGACCTGCGCGGCATCACGCAGCGCCTGCCTTACGTCGCCAGTCTGGGGGTCACGGCGGTCTGGCTCTCGCCCATCTTCAAAAGCCCGATGCGGGACTTCGGGTATGACGTGGCCGACTACTGCGATATCGATCCGCTGTTCGGCACGCTGGACGATTTCGCTGCGCTGGTGGCCGAGGCTCATCGTCTGGGCCTCAAGGTCATGCTCGATTACGTGCCCAATCACACCAGTGACGAGCACGCTTGGTTTCAGGAAGCGCTACGGGGCAAGGACAGTTCTAAGCGCGACTGGTATGTCTGGCGCGACCCGGCCCCCGGCGGTGGGCTGCCCAACAACTGGAAGTCCTTTTTCGGCGGCCCGGCCTGGACCCTCGACCCGGCCAGCGGGCAATACTACCTGCACCAGTTTTTGCCCACTCAGCCTGACCTCAACTGGCGTAACCCGGTGGTGCGTCAGGCCATGTTCGACGTGCTGCGTTTCTGGATGAAGCGTGGCGTGGACGGGTTCCGCGTGGATGTGATCTGGCTGCTGGCCGAGGACGAGCGCTTTCTCGACGAACCGGCGAATCCGGACTGGAAACCGGGCGAAGTCGAGCACAACAGCGTGCTGCATGTCTATACCCAGGACCAGCCCGAGACGCACCAGTACATCCGCGAGATGCGGCAGGTGCTCGACGAGTTCGATGACCGCATGATGGTCGGCGAAATTTATCTGCCCCTCGACCAGCTGCTGCCCTACGCCGGAACCCCCGACGCGCCGATGGTGCATCTGCCGTTCAACTTCCACCTGATTCAGCTGCCCTGGGATGCCCACGCCATCCGCGAATTTGCCGACCGCTACGATGCCGCCAGCCGCGCAGCCGGGGCCTGGCCCAACTGGGTGCTCGGGAACCACGACCAGCACCGGTTCAAAAGCCGGGTCGGTGCGGCGCAGTACCGTGTGGCCCAGACGCTGCTGCTGACGCTGCGGGGCACGCCCACGGTGTACTACGGTGACGAGATCGGAATGCAGGATGTGCCGATTCCCTTTGAGCAGATGGTCGATCCGGCGGGGCTTCAGCAGCCTGACAGCCCCGCCGCCGGGCGCGACCCCGAACGCACCCCCATGCAGTGGGACGCCAGCCCCAACGCCGGATTCACGTCGGCGCAGGCCCGGCCCTGGCTGCCGCTGGCCGGAGACGCCGCAGAGATCAACGTCGCTGCCCAGGAAGCCGACCCCCGAAGTGACCTGAACTATTTCCGCGCACTGACCCGACTTCGCGCTGACTTTCCGGCGCTGGTCAGGGGAGAGTACCGGAGCCTGGACACTGAATTTGACGATGTCCTTGCCTTCGAGAGAACCACTGCTACCGAGCAGCTGGTCGTCCTGCTCAATTTTGGCCCGCTGGCGCGGGAACTGGGTTCGCTGGTCAGCGGGAGCACGCTGCTCAGCAGCCTGGGCGACCAGCCTGAGGCGGCGGCACCGCTCCGACCCAATGAGGCCCGCATCATTAAACGGTAGCTACTGCCGAGGGGAGAGGAGGCAAAAAGCCCGTCTACATCGCAGCTTTGTATGATGGGCTTCCCGGTCCAAACCATTCTCGATACGGATTTTTGACTTGTACAGCGTTCTATAATTTATAATATTTAAACTATGGGACGCCAAATTCAGTTCGCTGTGGAATTATTGATAACGCGGAAAGTTGTTGTCGAATTGTAAACTCTGGACATGTCTGAGGTTTGGAAGCCACGACTCCTC
>JAGLBK010000331.1 GCA_018260275.1 Deinococcus sp. | reverse complement strand
TGATCTTCACCGACGCCACCTTGAAACTGATCGCCGAACTGCGTCCCAGCAGCCACGCCACGCTGGGCACCGTCAGCGGTATCGGGCAGCGCAAACTGGCCGACTACGGCGACGAGGTGTTGCAGGTTGTGCGCGGTCACGCCAGTGGTGCGCCAGCAGCGGCCCGGCGACCCGGCGTCAGCCCCGACGAATCCGGCGCACGTCACAACACCGCGGTTCTGGAGCGCCTGAAGCAGAAAAGTGCCGCGCCTACGCCATCTCTCTTAGATTTGCCCGAACAGGCCCACCCCGAACAGGCCAGGCCGAACCCGGAAGTCGAGGAAGCCCTGCGCGAGTTGCGCCGTGAACTGAGCCGTGAGAGCGGGCATAGCGCCTTCGTGGTCTATCCGAACGCCACCCTGACAACGCTGGCGACCCGGCAGCCCCGCACGCTGGACGAACTGCGCGGCATGCCGGGCCTGGGCGAAAAACGCATTCTGGCTTACGGCGAACGGATTCTGGACGCGATCAATACCGTGCTGGACGGTTAGATAGATTACTATCAGGTATGAACGCCAACGAACTGACCGACCTGCTGCGCCGCAACCTGAACACCATCAAGAAGAACGCGGACAGCCTGAGCGACGAGCAGGCCAATTGTCAGGCCGGTCAGGGGGCCAGTCTGAACTGGACGGTGGGCCATGTCCTGGCGACCCGCATGCACCTGCTGAGCCTGCTGAAGCTCTCTACCGAAGGGCTGGATATTGCCGCGCTGCCCCCTCTTTACGGCACCAAGACGCACCCCGACGCGGCTAAGGCGCTGCCGCTGGCGCACCTGCTGGAGCAGCTGGAGCTGACCCAGTCGCGCCTTGAGGCCGGGCTACAGAGCAGCGACCTTACGGCCACGGTGGACTCGCCCTTCGGGGCCAAACCGCTGGGCGACCTCATCAACTTTTTCATGTGGCACGAGGGCTACCACGCCGGACAGACGGTCATCTTCCGGCATTTGGCGCTGGACTGAACCTTTTTAAAGCCTATCCGGACAATACAGGCGAATCTCGTTTCTATTCGGCTGGAAAGCTGCCGGTGTTACCCCCCTCCCAGCCTCCCCCACAAGGGTGGAGGAGCTAAAAAATCTGTCTTTATCGGGCGGTACACTTGCCGAAACTGTCCTGGCCTGAATCAGGAGGGACTTTTCGGCTCCACTCAGCGCAAGAAAAGAGAAAGCAAAACCGTGTTGTAGCTACGAAATCCTCCTCGAAGTTGACAACTTTCTGGATACGCTCTTACAAAGCCAGGCTCTACAGAGTGAGCGCCAGCTCGACCGCTTCGCGCAGCCCGCCCTCGTCCACACTGGACACCACGGTCTGCGCAACGGCCTTGAGCATCGGCTCGGCATTTCCCATCGCCACCGGATGGCCCACGGCTTTCAGGGCTGTCATGTCGTTTTCGCCGTCACCGACCGCCATAACCCGGTCAAGTGTCAGGCCGTACCCCACCGCAACCCGGCCCAGCGCACTGCCTTTGTTGACCCCGGCTTTTGTCACGCTGATGAAATTGACATCCGGCATCACGGGGCTTCCGGCAGGGTGCAGTTCCAGGCCGGTGTAATCCTGGGCATACACGTCCTCGCTCTCGGCGTAAGGTACCACCCACTGCACGCGCACCACCGTCTTTTTCAGGTCTTCCGGGGCCAGCGGCGAGTAAGGCAGGCCCAGCAGCGCCGCGTGGCGCTCGGCCAGTTCGCCCGTTTCGGTAATGGCGTATTCGTCGTCGGTGTAGACCTCCAGCAGACGCCCCTGCTGCCGGGCCAGCGCCAGCAGCCGCGTCAGCTCGGCGGGCGGAAAGGCTTCGGACAGGCTCTCGCCAGTATCGACCTTGACCACGCTGGCCCCGTTCTGAAAGACGTGCCAGCCGTCCGGGTCAAGCCTGCGGGCATAGTCCAGCGCGTTGCCGATGGCGGGGCGGCCACTGCACACCGCCAGCCGCATACCACGCTGCCGCGCCAGAGCCAGCGCGTCCCAGACATCCTGGC